>JAYVHY010000285.1:0-18212 GCA_043770615.1 Armatimonadota bacterium
GCGACTAGGCTTGAGCTTCAGACTAAGCTGATGCAAAAGGTCATTGATGCGGTTGGACAATCAGACAAGTGGGTTTTACGGGCTTCGACTGATCGAAGACAATTGCTCAAGGGCGCTGATTACGTCATCAACTCGATCGAAGTCAGCGGCGTCGATTGTGTTCGGTTTGACAACGACATCCCCTTAGAATTCGGCATTAGCCAAAACATTGGCGACACCATTGGTCCTGGCGGCCTCATGAAGGCGATGCGGACGGTTCCGGTTTACATACAAATACTTCAAGACATGCGCGAGCTTTGCCCGAAGGCTCGAATGCTCAACTACACCAACCCGATGAACATGATGGTTCTGGCCGGAACAAGAGCAGTGCCGGAAATTCCCCAAATCGGATTGTGCCATTCGGTCCAAGGTACTTCACGAATGTTGGCTGGCTTCGCTGAAGTTCCGTATGAGCAAGTTCAGTGGCAGTGCGCGGGGATTAACCATCTTGCTTGGTTTACCGAATTCAACGGACCGGACGGAAAGTCACTTTATCCAAAGCTTATGGAATTGGCAAAGGACCGAACGTCAGCTTTTGCCACTAAAGAACCCGTTCGATCTGACATGATGATCCACTTTGGTGCGTTCATCACCGAGTCAAGCGGTCACCTTAGCGAGTACCTTCCCTACTATCGAAAGCGAAAAGACTTGTTGGATAAGTACACCGACACTGGCTACCGGGGCGAAGAGTCATTTTACGCCAACAATTGGCCCACATGGCGTAAGACCGCCGATGAGAATCGGGACAAGATGATCTCCGGCGAGACTGAACTCGACCTGAAGCGGTCGTTCGAATACGGCGCATGGATCATTGAATCGATCGAAAAGAACGCGCCAATTGTGGTTTACGGAAACATGGCCCCGAACGAGGGTTGTATTGCCAACTTGCCTTCGGACGGCTGTATCGAAGTTGCCTGCCTGATCAACCATAACGGCTTCCAGCCGATAAAATATGGTCGGTTACCACGCCAAATGGCGGCGATATGCGATTCAAACATTCGAATGTTCGACCTCGGCGCACAAGCAGCGGTCGAAAAATCAATACAGTTCGCGGAGTGGGCCTTGATGATGGACCCTCTGACGGCGGCGGTTTGTTGTCCGGCGGAAATTAAGGAACTCACGAGGCGGCTGTTTGAGGCAGAAGCCCAGTTCTTGCCAGGATTTAAGTAACTTAGACAAATTATCAAGGAGAATTCTATGAGGCCTTATCTAGCTTTTCTGGAATTCTCCTCACCCTGACATCCATATCCTTCTCAAGCTTGTTACAAATCGCCGCAAGTCTATTAGGACCAAGTGACCTCCATATGTCACGGTATTTCTTGGCAATAAGAAACACCCACTGACGCGTTAAGCTGTCAGGTGAATTTGAAAGATCTGCCAGGGCAGTGCAAATTAAGTTCTGAAGTTCGCTCGGAAAACGCAGCCCATTTAGGTTTAGGCACCGGAAAGCTTCCGATCTTATATCCTTCGAATTCGATAACATGGCAGTTACAATGTTTGTGCCAAATTCAGAAAGTATCTCAGGCCAAGCCAATATGCAATTCAGTGCACCCAAACGCGCCATTTCGGCAGGATCAGACATTGCACTGCTGACCTCGCTGCAAACTTGATTTTTGCTTAGCATTCCTTTTGAACCCAGCACACCAATCAAATAGAAGGCTTCTATCCTCACGGACTCTGGATCACCAAAATTCAATTTATACCGTTCCAAGGGATCCTGAGAACTTCTAAATCGCTCAACTTCTGAGTCCCTCACGGTTTGACCACGGGCCATTTTCAGAAACTCTTTCTTGAAGGGACCAAGGTCAATACTTGGGTCCTCTCCAGTCATTAGACATAGCCACTGCATCAAATTTCGGCGATTTGAAAGCATATTATTCGGATTGATAGCTAAACTTGCAATCGTCACTACGGCCCTTTTACGAAGTCTCGGCGTTAAAACTGGCCAACAATTGCAAATAGCTCGGAGCCAGCCGGAATGTAAGGCCCAAACATTTATCTCAATCCCATTTATCTCCTCTGAAGTATGCATACCAACGACATCCGGAGTAATTGGAACTTGCCCTTTGGGCAGGATCTGTACTGTACGCTCTAGGTTACTAATCGTTCTTTTGACCGCCAATTGAATTCCTTTCTCCTCAATCAGAGTTCTTCCCATTTTCTGCAAGAGGTCTAGATGATCAAGGAGAAACGGCTCGCCCTGGATAGCGATTCTGTCTGCGACTGCCTGACGTGATTCTAACGGCAATTTCTCGCACAGCGAGACGACTGTCTCAAAAACGTCTCTAGGATCAACATGGTTGGGTCTTTTATATCGGTCTATTAGATGTTGAGCTAGTTTCCAGGACATTTCATTGGAGAACAGGGTTGCCCATTTTTGCAAAGTCTCTAGCATCTTCGAAGCTATTTGCCATGGAAGCTTTGCGAACGGTTTGGCGAGTGCTGTTCGCCCCAAATCTTCCGCGTTCTCAAGTGAGGCGTGCGGCTGGATATGATAAAGCAGTTTCCAAGCATCCTTTGAAACACCCTGCCTTACAAACGATAGCCAAGGATTCTTTGTCATACTCAATGACCACTTGAACACGGCTTCCGCTTCCCGCGGACTAGCATAAGGCATCATTTTGCACAGCACTAGGGCAACCAGAGGAAATGAACGGCTAAATCTTGAGTCCAGGCATGCACTAATTGCCTCTGAAAATTGCTCGGGAGAGGAAAGTTCAACTATCCAATCCGAAATATCGTCGCACTGTTTCTCATCCGCTCCTAATATGGCATGAAAAACGGCGAGACGCGTACGAAGGGCAACCCTATTGGCGATCGCCAGATATCTATGGCAATCGCCTAGCCTGCTCCAGTCACCTTCATTAATACAAATGGCTAATGCCCGATGCAATAATGGAATAGCGTCTACAGGCTTGTTCCGCGAGAGACTATCCAGGGCTCGACGAGATAGCTCCCTGATATCGTCCCCCCTATCCGTAAGGTTCCCGAAATCGTTCAATTCATTGGTATTCTGAAATTGCACAAGGACTTCGTGTCGACACCTTAACAAAGAAAATTCAATATTGACTTTAGTCTTTGGTTCGATTGTCTTGTCTTTAAGAATCTCCAGTGTACTTATAGCTGCTTTTGGCTGACCGCTAAGAAATTCGCACCTCGCTTTCGCTTGTTGGTCAGGAAATAAATCACCCCATCCATCTTTTGGCATTTTGCCGGTTTTATTGATCTTAAGAAGAATCAATGCCAAATTCAAAGGACCATTTATCTGCCCCGTACCAACACTTTTTCTCCCGACAGAAACTATTCTCCCAGCTCTTTCAATTTCTCCGCATTCGAGTAGCATTCTCGAAATATTCGCACAAATATCTTGAATTCTTATGTGGTTGAATCTGCGAAGCTCTTGAATTACACCTTCCACATCATCGAATCTCTGCTCGCTAACCATCAGCGGCAATGCAACAATATAAACTCCAAAAATTACGCGTGCGTCATTTGCTTCTGATGCAAGTTTTTGCAACTGCGCTAAGCGTTGAATTGCCATATTGGAGGCCCCGATCCTTGCATAATGGTTCGCTAACCGCTCTTCCGCACGTAACGAATCTAGCAATAGCCCACACGATTGCCACAATTCGCTTGCTTGTTGAAGAGCGCCCGCCTCTTGCCATCTAAGTTCATTTTCACCAAAAATATCAGCAACTCTAGAAAACTTTTCAGCTATCCCAGCTTCGCTCAAAGTGTTTGCTTCTATTTCAGCAAGAATTGATTGTGCTGCAACTCTTGCGCTGGCTATTAATTCTTCGGCACCTTTCTTGATTTCGCTGAGCCTTTCATTCTTCCTAGCATCAACAATTTTATACATTTCTGACAGAACGTCGTTTGGAATAGGTTCGTTAACATCTCCATACTTCGTGCCAATTATTCTCGGTTCAGCAAACCAATTAATATTTTCTTCTGCCAACACTCGACGTTGTCTTGAAAGTTCCTCGTTTATCGGTGGCACACTTAAACTCGGAACTATTTTCCCTGCCTCGTCTTTACATGAGTCCGCAAATTCAAATTCAATATAAATCGTAAAATCTTGGTGATGAAAGTCAATTGACCTAGTAGAATTATGCCGCCACCAATGAACTTTACTTTGAAGGTCTAAATTTAGACTTTCTTGCACTTGCCTCGGCGCTCGTCCACAGGTTTCGTCAAGGATATCGCCACAACGTAGAAGGGCAGCCAGGAGCCGCATTCGAATACGACCAGGCGCAACCATTAAGTTGTCATAAAGGTCTTGTTGGTCCGGAAGCCAAACTGTATGGCATTCGCATAGTGCCGCTATGAGACCTGGGTGAAATTCGCTGTTGAGAGTAATTCGAAGAGGAGGATCGATCGATGAACAACGATGGACAAGTTCTGCTGAAATTTCAGCATGATTGCTCCTCACCCACTCCTTTTGATCTCCAAGAGGCAATTCGTTCCATGCAGATTCTCCCTTGCCCCAAACCTTGATATCCCAAATCCTTTCCCAGCATTGGCCAAGATCATGCGTTAAACAAGCTGCATATAGGATAAATAGCTCTAAATCTGACAGCTTACATAATTGATTCTGCTTGGTGAGACTCCAGGCGTTTCTAATCACGCTCTTCGAATGTCTGATCGAATGGTCCGTTAAGAAATTAAGTAGGTTACGTTCTAGAATTGGCGTAATATCGCGTTCAATGCTAATCAGAAGGCCAACGAGAGCTTGATCAGAGATTCCTGGATAATCAGAATTCTGAGAGTCTGGCATTCACCAGATTTTACTTCCTTTAGCATCTTTTTCGAGAAATAACTTTCGGAACACTATGTTGGGTAGCTTCCATGATCGTTTCCGAAACAAAAAAAGCCCCGAGTCTATTCTGACTCGGGGCTTTCTTTTATGCGGGCGAGACGCCCGCGCTTCCAGTGACTACCAGCGTCCGCCGGAGTTTCCATCTCGCTTCAAGTCTGCCAAGTGACCGATTCTCCAGGGCGCGTTACCTCTTTTTGAAAGAGAGGTCGGTAAGCTCAATCCAACAAAATTAATAGAAGAAGTTGAGCGAACCGGGAGAGTAGTTACGGCCTAGATTGCGATTACAAAACTAAATAAAAGAAAGCCCCGAGTCAATTCTGACTCGGGGCTTTCTTTTATGCGGGCGATCCCGTTGCGGTGGAGCCTTCCGGGACGTCGCCGAGACGACGGGCGCCCAGACTCCCAGTGACTACCAGCGGCCGCCGGAGTTTCCGCCGCCGTTTCGATTTCCACCGCCGAAGCTTTTTCCACCTCGGTTTTGACCCGGGGCGAAGCGTCGAGGCTTTCCGCCTTGGGCGCTTTGGTGTCGTTGGAATTCAGGCAATGAATGGGTCGAATGAGTTGAATTCTCAAACTTCATTGAGATCAGCTTTTCGATATCTCGCACGTCTCGGTGCTGATCAGGAGCCGCCATCGTAATCGCGTGTCCTGTCTTCCCTGCTCGTCCGGTTCGTCCGATTCGGTGTACATAGTCATCAGCACACTCAGGAATGTCGTAATTGATGACCAAGGAGATGTCCTTGACGTCAATTCCTCGGGCGGCAATGTCAGTGGCGACCAAGATCCGGTATTGACCACTCTTGAATCCATTCAAAGCGGCAATTCGCTGAGCCAACGTTCGATCAGAGTGAATCTCTGCAGCCGTGTGACCTTGTCGATTAATCGACTGAGCAATCTTTCGAGCGCCGTGTCGAGTTCTCGAAAAGACCAAGATGGTTCCCTTATTTGCGTAAAGCAACTGGGTCAACATGTCAGGCTTCGCTTCCTTTTCAAGAACGATGAGCTCTTGAGTAACCGTCGAAGCGGTCATTCTTTCTTGTCTGATCTGAACTCGTTCTGGATCAACCATGAAGTCTTCCGCGATGTCCTCAACGATTCTTGGGAATGTTGCGGAGAACAAAAGTGTTTGTCGCGTCTTTGGTGTCTTAGCAAGAATCTCTCGAATCGCGGTGATAAAGCCCATGTCAAGCATTCGATCGGCTTCGTCAAGGACGACGCACTGAATGTAACGGAGGTCAACCAATCGCTGGTTCATGTGATCTTGCATTCGACCCGGGGTCGCCACAATGACTCGTGGGTTGCTTCGCAACTGCTGAATTTGTCGGTTCATTGGCGCGCCGCCAATGAGCAACGCGGTTCGAACGCCGAGCTTTCGGAAGGTTTCCTCAATTTGCATGGCGAGTTCTCTGGTTGGAGCAAGCACGAGGGCCTGATCCGTTCCTTTGAGCGTCATGAGCATTGGAAGTCCAAATGCGAGGGTTTTTCCGGTACCCGTTTGGGCGATACCGACCATGTCTCGTTTCTTAAGGGCAACGGGAATCGCCATCTCCTGAATAGGAGTTGGGGTCATGATCTGCATGCTGCCGAGTCGGGCAGCAAGGTCTTCGGAAACTCCGAGGGCAACAAATTCGGTCGCTACAATTCTAGGTCCAGAAGGCTGTGCTTCGGGGCGTCTTTCTTCATAGCGGTTGTTGGTACTTCCGGTGAATCGGGGTCTTGCTTGGTCGCGGTTATATGGCTTATCAGAGCCGTAGTTTCGATATTCTCTTTTAGGTGCACGCTCAGGCGTGACCGTACTTTTCGTGTTTGGCATTAGGGTTGTCGCACACAAAAGTAAATCTTGTTTTGGCGACTAGCTTCATTATTGCACATTTCGTGCCGCTCGCGCTGAACTAGGCTGTTTGGGTTCCGAACAAGGTGTTTCCCTCGTCCCGGTCACTGACTTACCTCGGGCAGTAATCATCTAGCCGAAAGCATGTCTACCAACTTAGGAACACCCGTCGTTGCCGGTTCGGCGATCGCAAGAATCTCCCCAAACCGCGAGATGACCTGGGGAGGATTTGGGTCGACTACATAGATCTTCTTTGCTCGGGTCACATCGACCAACCCCGCTGCCGGATAGACCGCCAGCGATGTCCCCACCACAACGAAAACATCGGCATCCATCGCCATAAGCTGTGCTTCGTTCCAGTAAAACGGCATCTCGTGAAAGAAACAGATATGCGGCCTCAGTTGGCCTCCATCTGGCGCAAAGTCACCTACATTCAAGTCACCCGGACACTCGAATTGCACGGTTTCGTCGTGTACGCTCCGCGACTTAAACACCTCGCCATGAATATGGATCACGTTGCTACTTCCTGCCCGTTCGTGCAGGTCATCAATGTTCTGGGTAACAATCGTTACATCATGATGTTTTTCCAGTTCGGCAAGACCAAAGTGACCTGCATTCGGTTCGGCAGCGGCGACTTCCCTTCTCCGCATGTTGTAGAAATCGAGCACACGTTGCGGGTCACGCGCCAACGCCATCGGAGTGCAGACGTCTTCAATGTTGTGTCCTGCCCACAGTCCGTCGCCGTCACGAAAAGTCTTGATTCCCGACTCTCGAGAAATCCCGGCTCCGGTAAGAACAACTATATTCATGGAATGCTAAGGGCGATCTTCAGGCCCTGTTTCACCGCATAGATTCCTTCTTTCGATATGGAACCACGCTTGTCTTTTATGTCGCTTTTGCTCAGTGTAAAAACCTGATTAGTGATAGCCCAACTGGTTTGGTCGAGTCCATTATCTTTTGACGGCTCAATTCTGATGTAAGTCGCACTTGGGCGTTCCTTGGTTGTCAATGGCACCACGATAACATTGCCATAGCCGTCTAATCTATTCAGCGAATCTGTTTGTACAATGAGGACAGGGCGGAAACCCTCTTGGAGGTTATTTTGACGTGGTCCAAAGTTATGATCAAAGATGTCACCCTGATTAATTGCCAAAGTCCATCACCTTTGCTTGTGCGGTCTTGAAATCAGATATATCATTTTCTTCGCCGTCAAAAGCAAGACTCAAAAGACTGACCTCGATTGCTTGCTGATGCTCTCGCTCAGTCTTCTCTCGAATCGCTTCTACAAGATATTCGGTTGCCTTCGGTTGAGCCTCCAGTACTTTTACAACGTCCAGTGGAAGCCTAAATGCCTTTGCGATTTTAGTTGCCATACACTATTTATACCATTTTGAAATACATTTTGTTCCACAATAAAGGAACACATGAATTCCTTTGCTGACCAACTTTCAGAGCTTCAAAATCGGTGCTCGGGCAACTACACCTTTTCGAAAGACGACCGAACGCTTTTACACAGTGCTTACTGGAACGGAAATACGACCGAAATTTTTACTGTGCTTGAACTTATTTGCTACGAACCACAGTCGGAGGACTTACCCATTTTGTTGGATGCATCAAGTCCTGGCTCTTTGTGGGTTTGTCGGTGCGATGCAGCTCAGGCTCTGGGTGGATTGGGGGACGAAGGCGCAAGAATTCTTCGAGTCATGATGATCCGCGAAACTCATCCCGTTGTTCGATTCTATGTTCTGCGAGAACTGATTGATCTTGAAGACGAGTCTGTCGAGCCATTCCTGAATGATCCAATTCCTGGCAACGACTCACCAAGCAGGCGATCTCTATGGATTTTTGGTAACTTCGAGCGAGGAAACATCACGAAAGAAAGAGCCCTGAATTTCATGAAGATCTTGCTACTGGATCCAAAACGCCGTCATGACTGGCTAAGAGATCACATCAATTCGTAGATAAGACTTTCAAAGACTTGCTGACCTTCATTCAAGGTCTACTCACCCTGAGAATAGATTCTTCTTCCACTTCTTTCGCTTCTTCCACTCGCTACCGAACCTTCTTCACCGTTCGATAGACGTAAGCCAGAACTTCCGCAACGCTCTGGAACAACTCCCGAGGTACGAAGTCTCCGACTTCGCACTGCTTGTGCAACGCCCGGGCAAGCGGTCGGTTCTCTACAATCGGAACCTTAGCTTCTTTCGCCAGTTCCCTAATTCGCATCGCAAGGTGATCAACGCCCTTAGCAACAACGACTGGCGCATGGTTCTTGGTCGATTCATATTTGATCGCAACCGCAAAGTGAGTCGGGTTGGTGATGATAACGTCCGCTTCGGCAACCGCTTGTGACAGCCGCATTTTCGAGAACTTCCGGGCCATTCTCATTCGAGCCCCCTTCATCTCTGGTGAAGACTCCGCATCCTTCATTTCCCGACGAACTTCATCCAAGGTCATCATTAATTGACTGTTTGTTTGCTTCTTTTGGAATACATAGTCACCAATCGCCAAGACCATCCATGCGATGCCAACCCGCATCAATAGTGTTTTGGTAATGCTCCCGATGACCCCAAGAGACCCCAATGGGGTCAAACTCCAAATCATGCCGATCTCATCCCAATGATCTCTAATCGACGAATAGACCATCCACGAAAAGAGAAACAGCTTGATAAGCCCCTTGAAAAGGTCAAACAAGGCTGGCTTGCCAAACAGTCGTTTCAACCCAGTAGCCGGATTGATTTTCTTGAAATTTGGCTTCATCGCCTCGCCACTTAGGTGGAATCCGACCTGAGCCAAGTTTCCAACTAACCCGACTGTCATAGCAATCGCAATGATAATGAGGAGTGGAGGCAACATTGGCAAAAAGGAAGCTCTTGTAACTTGATCGACTTTTGCCAACGAGAAGTCATTGGTTGAAACTCTCATGGCTGATCGAAAGCCATGTGAAAATCCCTCAAACCCCTTCGACATCACACTGGGCATGGCCACAAGAATGGCAATAAACACGGCAGCACTTACCAGATCAACTGATTTGGTTACCGTGCCCTTTTTACGCGCTTCACTTTTGCGCCTTTCGGTTGGCTGTTCGGTTTTTTCCTGCCCGTTGTTGTTAGACATGCCTTACCTCCGAAAAACTTGACCAATAAGATCGATACTTTGACCAACGCCACTCTGAGTTGCCGCGACCAGTGCCGGCAAACACAACGAAACTGATGCCATACCTAAAGCTAATTTGGCTGGAGCTCCAATCTGAATCGGCTGTAACTGAGGAAGTGCTTTCGACATCATGCCAAGGGCGGCATCAATGATAATGCTCACCCCAAGAACGGGAGCGGCAATCTGGATCGAAAGCATCATAAAGTTACCAAGCAGATGAACAACTCCGGATTGCAATATCCCGAGGTCAGAAACAGTTAGGGTGGGAGCAACTTTGTAACTTTGAACAATCGATTGAATCACCATATGGTGACCATTCATCGATAGAAAAATCATCGTTCCTAACATCGTCTTAAATTGACCGATGATCGTGATCGGAATACCGAGCAATGGGTTCATGGTTTGGCTCATGCCAAGTCCAATTTGCATATCCAAAAAACTTCCCGCAATCATCGCGATCTGAATCACCAGTTGAAGCAGCATCCCGATCAACAATCCTGAGGCAACTTCATTGGCAACAACGATAAACAGGGCGCCGAGGTGAGGCGGAGTGTGACCGATGTCAGCCTTGACAACTAGGCTGATTGCAAAACTAACCGCTAAAGAGGTGAGGATTCGAATCTGAATCGGCGTATTCTGGGCGCCAAAAATTGGCGAAGACATAAACGCGGCGCTACACCGAACAAAGACCATAAACAGTCCAAACAAGGCGTCAAGATCGTTGAGCGGGAGCATGTTCGTTTAGTGGAGACCGAGAGTAGCAGCTCGTTGAAAACAAAGATGAACGTATGAGACCATCGTCCCTAACATCCAGTGCCCTAAAAACATCGAGGCAAGTCCGACCGCTAGCAGCTTCGGCACGAAAGTCAGCGTCGCTTCTTGAATTTGGGTAACTGCCTGAAACACGCTAACCATGAGTCCAATGAGAAGACTTGTACCAAGAATTGGCAGTGAAACCATGAGGCCGGTTTGCATTCCCAGACGGGCAGTATCGAGGGCGAGAGATTGTTCCATAGTTATCGATTTCCAGAGATATCCAAGATGAAGAGGTTAGCCATAAAGCCAAGTGACAGTGCGGCAACCAAATGAAGTCCAGCTACCGCAAGAGAAAGAAGTGCTCCGGCTGCGACACAGAATTCAGGAGACTCGAAAAGCCAAAGCATCCGCATGGTCATCGGTACCCCGATAAGATCGCGGAGACAAGGGTTGCCCACCCGTCCGCGAGCACAAAGACGAGTAGTTTGGCGGGTAATGACACCATCGAAGGCGGAAGCATCATCATTCCCATACTCATAAGCCCACTCGCAACGATCAAGTCAATGATCAAGAACGGAATGAAGATGTAGAACCCAACGATAAACGAAGTCTTCAACTCACTTATAACGAAAGCGGGTACCAAAGTGGTTAATGAAACATCCTTCTTGGTCTTGGGCGTTTCCTTCCGAATATTCATGAACAATCGAAGATCCTTTTCATAGGTGTTCTTCAACATAAAGTCTCGGACCGGAATTGTTGCTTTTTCGATTGCTTGTTGCTGGGTCAACTGATTTGCGAAGTAGGGCTGAACGGCCGTATCGTTGACCTTCTGCCAAGTCGGCCCCATCACAAAGAATGTCAAAAAGAGCGAAAGCCCGATGATAACTTGGTTAGGCGGGATCGACTGAGTGCCGATGGCAGTTCTAACAAAGCTGAGGATGATAACAATGCGAGTAAACGCAGTGGTGAGAATCATCAGGGCTGGCGCCAAGCTGAGGATTGTCAGCATCGCCATAATTTGTAGCGAAGTTGACACATCACCCTGAGTCTGAGCTTTGCCCATTCCGATACTGATTTTAGGTAACCCTGCCTGAGCGGATGCAAATTGCACCAAACCAAGCAATACCAAGATCCAAAAAAGCTTTTTCATTGGGTTATCTCATCAACTTCTGAAGTCGTTCTAAAGCACTTTTGGCTTCGCTTCCAACTTCAACTACAGCAAACTGAGGAACTTCTATCTCTTCGACGATTGGCTCTTCGTTTATCGCCTTGGTTGTATCCGCCACATCGAGGTATTCCATAAATGTCGGACCCGGATCAGGCTTGTTCGCGTTTCCAAGGTCGGCAAGCGTAGAAATGTTCGTACCGCTTACGCCAAGCAAAAGCGACCGATCCTTCACGCTCACTAAATAGAGAGTTCCACCCTGAAAGGATGCCGACTCTTCAATCTTGATTGAGCTTCCAATTCCGGTACTAAGCTTTCCGCCAAACTTTGCGATCAGCTTTGGCAGCATGTACTTCATCAGGCCAAAGACCACCAAAACCGCAATGATCATTTGGAGCAAACTGCCTCCAGACGAAGTAGGACCCTGAAGAGCAGATGAACTATCTCCTTTCGTTCCTAAGATTCCATCTTCGGCGAGAGCCAAAGATGAAGAAGCCGTTACCAGAATCAATGTAAGAGTTCGATTCATGTTAAGCCGCAGCGTCAAGTCTAAATCTTTCGGCAGGGTTGAGGATTTCGGTTATACGAACTCCAAAGTTATCTTCGATAACAACAACTTCTCCCTTGGCAACTAACCGACCATTAACCATGACGTCGACCGGTTCTCCGGCAGCCTTATCAACTTCGATGATCGATCCGGTTCCAAGATCAAGGACTTCCCTAACCATCATTTTCATACGGCCAAGTTCAACGGAAATTTCGAGAGGTACGTCCAAAAGAACTTCAATGCTCGAATCAAATTCGTTTCGGGATCCACCAGAACGAGCGATCGGACTATTTTCTACCGTCATCGCCGGGATGTCTGGTGAAGTGACCGAATCATCCTCGGACTTACCAATCATATACATGGCGCACTCTTCATCCATCAACCAAAGCACTACACCCGAAACACCTTGAATGGTGAAAGCGACCTGGGTTCTGATTAGGGATGGTGCCAGAGCAAGGTTCTCTGGCAACTGAAAATCTTGGTATCGGATGCTCATGCCAGTCGCAACGACCGTTTCTTGCAGAGCGCTTCCCATTCCCATACAGATACCTTGAATGATCGATTCGGCAAACGGCCTTACTTCCGACTGAACGTTCTCGTCAACTTCATCCCAAGCAACGCCAGTGGCTACTCGCGCAATGTCAAGGACAGTTTCTGTCTTGATAATGATTACTTGAGTCGCCTCGGGATGCGCTACCATCGCGAATTGGATCATCAGCATGTTGCCGCCTAGTTCGGCGGTGAGATCCTGAGGAGTAGCGCTCATTGCGATGGACGAGTCAAAGCTAGCGGGAGATGGTGACGAGTTCGACACCATGTCGCTAACCGTTGACCAAATCCCCGGGAGGACTTCGCCAATCTGTTGTATGAGTTGCATTTGGTTCATTGATTGCCTTATTGCTGGATAGAATCCGTGATTGAGAAAACGTACTTCCGACCGTTCATCATTGGTCGTCCCTTATACTTAGGAACATTGCCAATGAGCAAGGTCAGATCTTTTTGAGTGTCTTGGTCGAGTTTGATAACATCGCCAACCTTAACGTGATAGAAATCTTCGAAAGCCATCGTTGACTTTCCGAGTAGGACCGAAAGATCGAGACTAGAATGCGATACCTGCGATGTCATAAGACGCCTGGTTTGAGGGTTGATCCTTCGACTTGAATTTGCAAACCATTTTTGTGCGCTGAGCTTTACTGTTACTGGCTTCAAAACGAGGTAGGGAATACAAAGACTCATTGCAGTGCGAACTTCGCCAATTTTGACTTCGAAAAGGATGACAAGGACAATGTCGTTCGGAGGAGCAACGCTGACAAATTGGCTACTGGTTTCCAGGCCGTCAACCGTCGGGGTCACGACAACAACCGCTTCCCATGCTTGTTTAAGGGCGGCTAGCATTCGATCAAAGAGAGACTTGACCAATGGCTTTTCGATCTCGGTCAACATGTTGCGCTCGATTGGGCGACCTGGACCACCGAGCATCTTGTCAACCAGCGCAAACACCAAGCTAGTTTCCATTTCAACGACAATTTGGCCCGAAAGCGGTGGCAGCGAGACAATTCCAAAAACGGAAGCACTGATCGAACGGAGGTATTCGTCGTACGGAATTTGCTCCATCGAGATCATTTCGACGCTAATCGAGGATCGAGTCAGGGCAGAAATGGATGATCCTGCCGCTCGGGCAAATGTATCGTGAAGCATTCCGAGGGTACGGAGTTGATCTTTACTTAGCTTGTCCGGACGCCGGAAATCGTAAAGTTCGTAGGAAATCGATTGTGTCCTCGCTGCCCGCTGAGATCCAAGCAAATCGGAAGGACGATTGCCACCGGCAACCTTAACCGGCTCAGCTGGTGGAGGTGAGCCAACTTCGTTACTAAGTGAACTTAATAACTGCTCAATTTCTGATTGCGAAAGAATGTCTGACAAATTTGATTTCCTTTTTTTGGATCTTCCAAGAAATCAAATCGGCTGAATCCGCCGGTTCTTGAGGGAGAAAATAGAAAAACCTGAAGTATTTCCCCAGGTTTTTCATTCTTATTGCGTTGCCAGAGATTTGAAGAAGACTTTGTAGATCGGTCCTTCAGCCGAATCCCAGTCATTTGGAATTTTTTCCGGCTTCTTAGGTGCGGCATGCTCGCCGTCTTTTTCAGATTCATCTTTGGAGTGTTCCTTATCGGACTTTTCGTCCTTTTTGTCCCCTTCCTTCTTATCCTCTTCGTGCTTCTCGTCCTTCTTCTCTTCGTTCTCTTTAAAGATCTTATTGAGAGCTGCTGCCACTCGAATCTTGAGTTTTTTGACTTGAGCCTCGGTCACAACCTCTTCTGGTCGAGTATTTTTGAGGATTGAATTGATTGCATCGCAAATTTCGGCGTTGTGGTGCTCAACTGCTTCAGCTTTGAACTTCTCGCCACCCTTAATCGCAATCTTAGCCCGAACGTAAGTTCGACCATCAAGCATATTCACGATGAACTCGTCAGGAATCGGAATTTCTTCTTTACCGAGCTTAACCTCCGTCTTCTCCGGCTTCTTGCCTTTCTTCATCATGAAGAATCCTCCGCCACCCAGCATCAAGACGAGTGCGAGAATAATCGGTAATTTGCCACCTTTTTTCTTAGGGGCGTCTTCTTTAACTTCTTCGGACATCCATTTCCTCCAACAAAAATATTGTCGGAAGTCCACAGCCGAGAACTCTAGGAGTAATTACTGTTTGATTGGCTCAAGCAACATTTCTTTCGTGAAAATGAAGTCTTCACGATCATAATTCGCCAATTCAAAGTCCTTTCTGAGCACTATTGCGCCAGTCGGACAAGCATCTTGGCAGTATCCACAAAAAATACAGCGGATCATGTTTATCTCGTAACGGGCCGCGTATCGCTCGCCCGGACTGTATCGCTCTTCGTCGGTATTCTCGGCGGCTACAACATTGATGCACTTTGCTGGGCAAGCTCCGGCGCACAGTGAACAACCAATGCATTTCTCAAGCCCGCTATCGTATCGAGTTAAGACATGTCGCCATCGAGTTCGCTCAAACTGCTCCCGTTTTTCTTCGGGATACATGATCGTCTCTTTCTCGTGCCCAAGACGTTTGAGGGTAATCCCCATTCCGTCGCCGAGCGGCTTAATGATTTTGTCCATTAACGACATTAGACTGACATCACCTCTTGAGGAGTTGGATTCAGCTCGATTAGCCGCAAGTCGCTCATGGTCTTAGCCCGTCCGCGCTTAATCTTCTCTTGAAGTTTCATGATGCCGTAGATGAGCGCATCGGGCGAAGGGGGACAACCGGGGACATAAACGTCGACCGGCACAACCTGGTCTGCTCCTTGAACGATTGCGTAGTTATTATAAACGCCACCCGAAGAAGCGCAGGCACCCATCGAGATAACCCACTTTGGTTCGGGCATTTGGTCGTAAATTTGTCGAAGCACCGGCGCCATTTTCTTACTAAGTCGACCTGCGATGATCATCACGTCGGCTTGACGTGGCGTAGCCCGGAAAGCTTCCGAACCAAATCGGGCGATGTCAAATCGAGGGTCAGCTGCGCTCATCATTTCGATGGCACAGCAGGCTAAGCCAAAGGTGACCGGCCAGAGCGAATTTGCTCGGGCTTGACCAACTAAGGTCTCCAAAGAAGTGACAATGAAATTGCCCCCCTTTTCGGCACCCGGAATGGCTGGCATGCTGCTGTCGTGCAGGACTACGGTTTCGACTCTTTTTGGCATCTGTAAGCTCTAACCTATTCTACCGAGAAGTCGGTTCAACGTCGCGCCAGACTCTCGATTCTTCACACAAATTCAGTTTTTTCAAAGTCACAGAGTGGGGAAATTACAGCTTCAAATATAGTGCAATCTTCTTTCCTGTGTCGTCCCGGCAAAAGAGAGTCAGAGTGTATGAATGTTGAATAGATGAATTTTCGAGTTCGTTTCTGACCGAATCGGGCATTTGCTGTCCTCTCATAAAGTAACCGTTTTCCACGTTCGAAAAAATGGCTTCATAATCATGTTGACTTATTGTCTTTAACTCAGCCATTGTTTTGGCTGTCCTACGCTTTGCTAATAGGTCAAACGTGGGTACCGAACTACAAAGTTCATCATATTTCGCATCAACTCGGCTCCTCTCCCGATCAATTAAGGCATTTAAGTCCTTAAAAGCGTCGCTAACCAACTGGTTTTCAATTACAGACGGTACCTTGAATTCGAATTGAATTCTGATTGCTTTTGGAGCCATGCCTGCCTCGAATCGCTTCATCAATTCAATTGAGTCAGCTGCAGAGCGGCTATTGATAATTGGTGAACTTGAAAGTACTTTATCTGTTTCATTTAAAGTGTCCACATGCGGAGCAAATGTAAACTGCCTAAAATCACTTCCCTTTCGTGTTGTTGTCGAAAGGCTAAAATTGATTGCAAACTTGCTTTTTGAGTTGGCTTCACATGTTGGGTTTTGAAACCATAGTTCGTCAAGATAATCCTTAAACTCGCTTTGTAAGACCTTTTCGAATGGAATAGGCTTGCCAAACCCATAACTCTTAATTAGGTCACAGAAATACTCTTTGAATCGAATGTCCTTCAAAGCAGGGTATGACTTCAACACATATACAAACGTTGAGTCAGATAATTTTGTCAGAAAATCGCCGGACTTGGTTAAATGGAACAAATCTTTGTCCGTTGGTAACAACGTTTCCTGATAGATTGTATAAAAATCAGGACGTTGTCCTTCTGGACCGATGACCAAGGTGCGAGTTGTTGCCAACTGCCCCTGTAAGAAGAGTAAAGTTGAATATATCATCTCGCACCAATATCTATCTAAGCGTCAAATTACGGAGTGATTGTGCACGAAAACTTGTATCGGCGTTCCTTTTCCGGCTTGGAACCCAATTCATAACGCCACCGCTCCCATCCTTGTTCAGATGAAGTCGTTGCCCGACTGAAGTTTTGAGTAAAAGCGTAATTCCCGCTACTATCGCAAGTTCCAGAAATGTATGTCGTCGTCATAGAGAGGTAAACAGACGAATACATGGCAGACCAAGGTGCAGTCAACGATGTGTCACCATCATATTCATCGTAGCACTGAAAGAAATTTCCAAAGGAAGTTGTAACTGCAGCATAGGGTCTGCCTCTTAGCACGAATGATTCGCTCCAATCATAGGCATTGACCGGGTGATCTACTATTTTTGTCCAATCAGTTTGGGGGGGGGGGTTGCTAGACTCGAAAAAGCAAGACCAGCAAAAAGTCCAGAAAATAAGATTTTGTTCATATTGTCTCCAACTGCAGCTCACCCTTAAATACAGTCAATTATTATATTAACATAGACCGAATGATTTTGTTACTTAATTTTTATGATAGAAATTTGTCCGTTCCGGAAATTCGATATTACGGTCGAATTCCGACAAACAAATCAAGATCATAGTTGTTTCATTTTTCAAGGCACCAACAGACCCCTCGTGCTTTTTCACTACTCCATCTAATTTTTGTTCCGTTTTCACGAGCCAACCAAGATCTTTGAACGTCGAGACCGAGTAAACCACCAAAGTCCGCCACCCAATGCAGCAATTCCAATAATTGCTAAGGGTCCGAACGGAGAGTCCTTCCTGAAGTACAAATCATCCTTTGATCCATCAACCCATCCCCGCTTTTCGAAGTAAGTCACGGTGAGGTTTTTGGGGAACTCTGACTTCAGAATGCCGGTGTTAACAGCTAGACCATTCAAAGACCCTTCGGCGATTTGATTATTCCAGCTGGCTGGAATCCATTTTGCACCGTGACCAACAGTCGCGCCATAGGTTCCATCCGAAACGAAGTAGAGCCTCAGGGTTCCGGTATCGCTCGATTTTTCTGCCGGAACGTAATAGGGGTTAAACGGCTCGTCGGTCTTGAAGCTCATTCGAATGACCCCAGTTTCAGA
>JAYVHY010000286.1:0-18204 GCA_043770615.1 Armatimonadota bacterium
TTTTCGTCTCGGAACTCCCCATTGCCATAGTCAAAGATCTCGGTTCCGTACTTGGCCCTCACCGTCTTTCGAATTTGAGGAAAGAACTCGCTGAAACAATATTTTTGAAGGAGGGGGTGGGTGTTTGGGTGATTTGGACCGGCGTAGGTTAGCGGATAGCCATGGCGGGTTCCATCGGTGGTATGAAGATCGAACATTGCATGGGGATTCCACGGATAAATGAACTTCAGAACTCCGGCCATTTCGGGAGACTCTGCTTTCATGCAGTCTCGATTAAGGTCAAAATTTTGGCCATTGGGCCTTAGCCCGACCATTTCTGGTCCATTTTGTCCGGGTCGATTGCGGGCTTGAGGACCGAATTTTTCGTTGCCGTCGATGTTGTAGATTGGCTGAACGATAAGAATGGCTTTGTTTAAGACATCGGACGACTTTTGGCAATATTTTCGCAATAAGTGAAGGGCGGCTTCCTTTCCTTCAACTTCGCCAGCATGAATGTTTGCTTGGATATATACGATTAGTTTTCCGGATTTTGCGGCTTCGGCGGGACTACTTACCATTGGTCGGGCAGCAATGACCATCGGGATTTGTTTGCCTTCAAAGCTCATGCCGCTCGATTGAATGTCGATTGGAGCTCCGCTCAATTTCAGCTCAGAAAGAAACTTGACAACATCTGCATAGGTCGAAGTTTCTGTAAAGCGGGAGGACTCCGCCTTTGAGAACGGCCCAGTTTGTCCTTGACTTAAGACTAGGAATGACAGAGCTGACGTGAACATGTTGTAAGGTTAGCCCGATTTGTGTAGCTAAGTAAAGCCGACTGGTACTCTAATGGTTGTATGAGACCAGACGGCCGTCAGCCAGACCAATTGAGACCCTTTGAATTCGAACGAGGATTTGCCAAGTTTGCGGAGGGATCGTGCCTACTTAAGCTTGGAGACACCCATATGATGGTTACGGCTACCGTAGAAGAGCGCGTTCCGCCATTCATGAAAGGTAAAGGTAGTGGTTGGGTTACGGCGGAGTATTCGATGTTGCCAAGGTCTGGTCGGCAACGAAACGACCGATCCTTGATGAAACCAAATGGTCGTTCGATGGAGATTCAGCGGTTGATTGGGCGGGCGATGCGTGCAGTGGTCGATCTCGAATCGTTGGGCGAAAGAACTATCACGTTAGACTGTGATGCCCTAAGAGCCGACGGCGGAACTCGTTGTGCTTCGATTACGGCAGCTTATGTTGCGCTATATGATGCATTGGAATACTTGAAGAAGCAGCGATCGTTGAAGAAAGATGTCTTGAAAGATTCGATCTCGGCGATTTCGGTTGGAGTGTATCGGGGGCAAGAAGTGCTAGATCTCAACTACGATGAAGATAGCGTTGCCGACACTGATATGAACGTGGTGATGACGGGGTCTGGGAAGTTCGTAGAAGTTCAAGGTACGGCAGAAAGTGATCCCTTTGGCGCCGATACATTGGGTCGAATGCTCAAGCTCGCAAAGAAAGGTTGTGATGAGCTGACACTGGCTCAGATGGAAGTTCTCGGGCTCTGATGATTTCTCGGGTCGTCATCGCTACTCATAATCGAAAAAAAGCCGCTGAGATGCTCACGATAATGGGCACCCGATTTCCCGAAATTGAATTCCTGACTTTGGCTGACCTTGAAGGCGCACCAGAGCCCGAAGAGACCGGCAGTACGTACGCCGAAAACGCGACAATCAAAGCTCAATCCGCCTTTGACTTCTGCGGGGAGTGGTGCGTAGCTGACGACGCGGGTCTTGAAATTGATGCCCTTGATGGAGCTCCGGGATTGTACAGCAAGCGGTTTGGAGGTGAAGAATTACCTTTTCCGGAAAAGATGGCGAAAATCTTGAGCTTGCTAGAAGGAGACGAAAACCGAGGAGCGCGATTTCGCTGTAATGTTGCCCTCATTGGTTCGAATCATCCTGCTAAGGTATTCGAAGCAACGTGTGAAGGCAGAATTGCGAATGAACCAAGTGGGGCGGGAGGATTCGGCTATGATCCGATTTTCTGGTTGTCTGAGTTGGGGTGCTGCATGGCCGACCTAACTGCCGAACAAAAGCATGAAATTAGCCACCGAGGCAAGGTTCTCCAACAATTAGGAGATTATCTTGCCTCAATTTGAAAACCATTGACCGTCTAACCCGTCCATAATCCATTAGAGCCATGACAGTTGTTTCCTTACTCCTAACCTCAATCGCCTTTCAAGGTACAAAAGCAAATGACCTACGATTGGTTGAAGTCAAACCGGCCGGTCTTGCGGTTTCGGTTCCGAAAGCTTGGGCGCAGAATCCGAAAGATGGAAACCTGAGCGCCTCACTTAAAGTCCCTATTGCTGGTTCTAAACTCTTCGGGAAAATGGATATAGGCTATGTCCAAGATGAATCGAAGGATGTTGATGGATTTTTGGATGCGACTAAGAGCGTTTTGACGGTCGGTGGAAACACTATTGAAAGGCAATGGAAAGTCGATATCATGACCTCTCCGCTGGCACTGACTCGATTTAACAAGGACGGAATCACGACGGTTCGGGGCGTACTGTTTCGACCCATGAAGTCGAAATTTGTCATTTCGGTCTCTGCGGGTACTTCGGACTTCGAAAAAGTTGAACCTTACTTGCTTTCAACTCTTGAGTCAATGCGAGAAGTAAAAGTGATTCAGCCCAAGGCACCAGTCATCGCCGAGGAACGAAGAATCGCGATCAAGGCGGAAGGCATTGATAAGGAGTTGAAGCTGCCATTATCTCAAGCAGTTACGATTGGCTCTAAAACAGCAATGGTCAGACTTCCTGCCGGTTGCACGTTCACGAAAGTCAGCGACTCAATCATTTCCTGTACCCTGCCCCAGCTCGGAGCACCGATTATTCTCATGGCCTATTCAACCGACGGAAATCAGCCAAGCTTGGTTTTTCAAACTAAGGCGGCAGAAACGAGCAAGCTTTTTAAGGGCGCCATCCAGAGGATTGACGAAACTTCAAACAAGCATGGCGATAAGCAAATCCGAGACTTCATCTGGAGGACAGGAATTGGCGAAAAAGACGGGATGCCCATAATGACCATGAACTGCGTCACTACCCAGGCGGCACCAATGTTCATGACTGGCTTTTATGTAAAAAGCGGATCCAGCATAAGCGCAAAAGATCGGCAAGTGCTAACCAAGTTCATGACTACCGTTCGTCTTACTGAAAAATAGTGATCTTTGCCTTTAGCACAAGTTCTCCGATTGCTTCGATTGCGATTTTTAGCGAGGCGGGCGAAATGCTTTTTGAAGGAAGTCTCCCGTCTGAGCGAAAGGCTAGCGAAGCCTGCCTTTCACTTCTTGTTGAATCCAAATTGGATCCCCAACATGGGACCCTTTTCCTCGCCGATATTGGACCGGGATCGTTTACTGGAACTCGAGTGGGCGTGACCTTGGCTAAGACTTTTGCTTTTGTCGTTGGCAAGCCGTGCGCTGGTGCGACGGCCTTTGATCTCATATCATCAACTGACACCGTGGTATTGCCATCAAGAAAAGGTGAATGGTTTATCCGAAATGTTGGAGCCGAGCCCTTTCGCGATACTTCCCTTCCCGATGGTCCATTTTTGGGATTTGGTGGAGAACTTCTTGAACCGACCTATCCACTTGCGGCTCGGTTTGGTTCGATTCTTCACCGACTGAACCCACAGTCCGCCGAGACATTTGTTCCGGCGTATTTGATCGAGCCGAGCATATCTATGCAAAAGAAGGGCTTTGGGCTGGCGGGAGCCCCAAAGTGAATTGGGATACGGTTGGGCGAAATATTCCGATACGAATTTATTCGACCCTTAAGGCTGGTGGAAACGCGGAGTACTTTGCGATTGCGAGGACTTCGGACGAGTTAAAGCGAGTTGCCGAGGGCTGCCAAGAACATGGATTACACTTGACTCCAATCGGATCGGGGAGCAACATTCTTCCGTCGGATACGATCGTTCCCGGCATGGTGGTCGTCAACCAGACTTCGACAACTGAATTTGCGGATGAAGGCGAGGTTGTTTGTGACTCAGGCGTTGCATTCCAAGACCTCTTTTTGCGTTCTGCCCAACAAGGACTTGGCGGGCTCGAATATGCGGTAGGCATTCCTGGTTCGGTTGGCGGAGCCTTGGTTAGCAATGCCGGAGCCTACCGAAGTGACATCTCCGAGTTTTTGGTGTCGCTTGAGATTACTTTCGAAGGAATAACCGAATGGGTTGATCCTAGTTGGATGAAGTTTTCTTATCGCGACTCCATTTTGCGAAAACCGGTACCCGCTGAAGCCGTGATTCAAAGGGTCAAAATGAGATTGCCATCGCGGGACCCAAAGTTGATTTACGATGAAGCTAGGGAGTATCAGCGGCAACGGATTGGCAAGCAACCGCCTTCTGCTTCGGCTGGGAGCTTTTTTAAGAATGTGATCAGCGAAGAGCTATCGCAGAGCATCGAAGGGCTAACGGACGGAATGCGAAAGAACAAAGTGGTGCCGGCAGGGTTCCTCATTGAAGCTTGTGGTCTGAAGGGACTTCGACTTGGTGGTGGAATGATTGGAACTCGTCATGCGAACTTCTTGCTCAATGTTGCGGGTGCCACCGCCACTGAACTTCGGTCGCTTTCGCATCACTCCAAGAAAGTTGTGTTTGATAAGTTTGGGGTCGAGTTGGAAGAAGAAGTTCTTTATCTTGGCGACTGGTCTGGATTCAAGCCTATTCCGGTGTAACTCGTGCCTTTTCCAATTTAGGCGGAGTCAACCAACCTTGTTCGTTCATTCTGAGGGCAGCAAGCATCGCAAGTTGAATGAGAAGGGACGCGACGAACAGAAAGTAAACGCCACGAAGGAGTGGAAGCCCAATTTTTCTTGCGAAGCGGTTTTGTCGTTTGTACTTCTCGTAATAGGCTCGACCTTGGTCAGCTTGCATCCTTGCCATCGGGAAAAGATGGATTTTCTTCATCCATGGACGGCGCATCCAGAGTAGGACAAAAAACCAGGTCTTTCTAGCTAGCAAGTTAGCAAAACTAAGCACAAATCTTTGACTCAATGTACACTACGCTTGTGCAGTTTGATCATGCCATTTTTAAGTCTATAAATTCTTGGCCATCGAGCCTAGAAAGCGCGATGCGCTTTTTTAGCGAAGGGCTGAATCAGACTTGGATGAAGATTTTGCTAGCGATTCTGCTTATTGCGATGATCGCAGCCGGAAAAGATACGCGAAAGGGTGCCATTTGTAGTCTTATTGCATTTCTGCTCTCTGACGGCACCACAAACCTGTTTAAGCATGCTTTTCCGTTGCCAAGGCCCTACGATGATCCGAATGTGGCGGGAGTGATCACCCGAATTGCCGAATCTCATTCACCCGGAACGGCTTCGGCGCACTCGGCGAACATGATGGCAACCGCCATTTGTATGCTGATTGCTTTACGTTGGGGAGGGATACCGTGGCTTATTTTGGCGATCCTCGTAGGACTGAGTCGAATCTACAATGGTGCCCATTTTCCCTATCAAGTTGCACTTGGTTGGATCGTAGGTGCGTTCTTTGCCGTACTGGTTAGTACGTTATGGGAAGTGATAGCAAAGAAGCGGGCATTGGCAAAAGAACCAGTTGCAGTTGGAGTGACCGATAATGGGAAAGAACCCGGCGTCTAGAGCATTCTTTATTGCCGTCGCTTTGTCGATTGTCCTCCCATTTGTCCCGATCCTCAAATGGGGATTGCTACCTTTTGATCTTCTCAACACCCATCTCCACGAGATGTTTCATGCCCTCGCGGCAATATTTACGGGAGGGCAAGTTGACCATATCGAAGTCTATCGGACTGGCGAAGGGGTCACTCTGACTCGTGGAGGTATTGCTCCAATTATCCAGATGGCAGGCTACCTCGGAGCTTCCCTCTTTGGCGCGGCTATGGTCATGTTCAGCAGAAACGATCGAACATCAATGATTTGGCTGCGGATATTGGGAGGAATGACGTTAGCTTCGACGATTTTATGGGTCAGAGGGGACGTTGTTGGGTTCACACTCGGGGTTGCTTGGCCAATTGTCATCTTCTTTGCTAGCAGTCGAGTGAAAGGTGACGGTCTGATTTTTGCGGCTCAATTTTTAGCTGTGCAACAATGCCTAAACAGCGTCAAGTCCTTGCGAGATCTTGTTTTCCTGAGTGGATCGGGAGTGCCAACTGACGCGCAGAACTTAGCCAACGATACGCATATTCCGGCTATTGTGTGGGCGGTTCTTTGGTTCGCAGTTAGCCTGTTTGGAATTGTTATGGCGATGATAAGGATCAATAAGCCAATCCAGCCAAAACCTACCGAACCTTAACCGGATCGATTTCGAAATGGCTCAGGGTTTTCAAAATCTCGCCATCCACTCTAATCTGGAATGTCTTGACGGAGTCAAATTTGGCTAGCGTATCCGCCATCAGTCGAATAAACTCTGACTCTTCTTCACTGCCCCAGTTATAGCGAACAGGGTCATTCATATCGACAATAGCGTTTCCATTATTGACGGTTACGTCCAGAACTCGAATTCCTTTTTGATCGAACGACTTTGCCTTGAAAGCATCATTGAGGGCATTGACCTTTGACGTTCGCACTGCCTGTCGTTCTTGGTTGGTTTCCCCTCCGTTTTTAGAGGTGTCCCCAGATTTACTGTGATCCCCAGACAATGGATCTGTGATAACCGTCGTTGATCCCGTTCCATCGTCATTCTGATTTACTTGAAGAGTCGATTTGCTATCCTGCCGTACATAGCTTGCAATGCCGGCAAATCCTGCTCCAGCCACTGCAGCAGCGGCGATGATAGCCCATGGAAAGTTACGATTGTTCATTGTCCGTAGTATGTTTTAAGTCCAGAAACGATAGATTTGGCGAGTGCGCGACCAAATTGTTCCGATTGGATCATTTGTCGATCCTTTGGATTTGTCATAAATCCGGTCTCGATCAAAATCCCCGGCATATTTGACAGCCTCAGTACTGCAAATCCTGATGAATAAATAGTACCGTCACTTCGAACTCCAGTACTTGGCATTAGGTTGAATTTTTGGAGTTCAGCCTGGATACATTCAGCCATGAATTTGCTGATGACGCTTCCTTTATGATAAAAAAGAATACTTCCAGTTGCAGTCGTATTGGATCTCTGTCCAGGCTCGTTGGCATGGATAGAAATGAATATGTCGGCTCGATTTCGGTTTGCCAGCTCGGGACGAGATTCTAATGACGGGAATGAATCGTCGTTTCTGGTCATGATGACCGTCGCACCCTCGGAAGTTAGTTCATCTCGGACGAACCTGGAAAGGTTCAGGGCAATCACTTTTTCCTCTGCGCCACCAGCGGTTGAACCTCGGTCAGGTCCACCGTGACCCGGATCAATAACAATAACTTTCCCATTGAGCCGTCCTCCGGTGCTGTTTGGACGTACTAAGTTGATTACAACTCCGGTTGCGGAAGCGGTAATGTCGGCTCCCATTGCTCGCTTTAGCTGGAATCTGAGAACTGTTGTGGTCCCGACGATCGAAGACGTTACTTCTTTGATTGCGGTTGACTGTAAGCGGAAATTCTTGGGCAAACTGCAATTAAGGTTGGTTAAGACTATTTCTAGTTCGTCTCGATCTGGTCGGCGATATGTAGCGGTTCCCTTCCATTGCCCAGTGCCGAACTTGATGCTTAAGGCGGAACTGGTTTCGTTTTCCCAATCAAGAGTTAACGGCAATTCAGTTATCGGACCTGGCACTATGGCTTGACCCTGGTTCGCATTAGGATCTTTGGGTGGAGCTAAATCTTTTGGATTGGGTTCGACTTTCGGAGGTGCAACAATCTCCTGATTCAGATTGATTTTGATATTTGAAGCGGAAGGTAATTGGAGCTTTGGAAGGTTCGGCACAAAGTCGAGATTTAGGACGATTCGAACCGTATTTGGACCGTATTGCGAGACATTGGTGCTTCCGTCAGAGTCAATTTTTGTTTCTCGAGAGAATCTGGCTCCTTCTAGGTCAACGATTACTTTTTTGCTGCCAATAACCGAAACAGTCGGCTTGATCGCAAGGGCAGCTTGGATGTTTATAATCCCATTCTTTACGTCGATTTCGAAGATTGGGCTCGAAACTTGAAGGATATCGTAGCCACCGGGATTCCAAGACGTCAATCCACCGAGTTGGTTGATGGCATCTCGAAGCGGTATGCATGGCTTACCATTAACGATTCGGGTCGGAAGTTGGATCGAATTATTTTCGGCGAAAATTTTGGTCCCCGCATTTGCGGAACCCGCCGACCAACCTAGGTCTGCAACCGTATCAAGGGGTAAAAGAAATTCATCCCCGATTCTGTAGCCCTTCAAGGGAGCTTCTCGAAACGTGTAGTTTACGGAAGCAACTCTTGTTTGTGCGGCTACTGCTGTTGCACTTAGCGCAATCCCTAGCGCTAGAAGTCCTTGCAGTCTTCTCATCCTGATTTGGTCATTGTACATTCTTTTTCGCAAATTGAACAGCCCCTCTTTGGAATTTTCGGTAGATTACTGGGTATCTTGAATGTCGGTTAGTCATTTTGACACCAGCCCGGGCGATTAGCTCAATGGTAGAGCATCTCGTTTACACCGAGAGGGTTGGGGGTTCGAGCCCCTCATCGCCCACCACTATTTTAGGTTCAAAATGGCCTACGATAGTAGAACGAAGAAACGTTCCCAAAGTTTAGTCTCTACTCAAGTCTCTACTTTCAAATCGAGATTTCCATAAATCGTGGTGTACAACTTTTGGTATGGCTACCAGATCGGCACACGGAGACGGCTCTTGCAAAGTTGTGATGTCGGGTCGACATCAGGGCAAGTGGCGAGTTCAAACAACGGTCAAAAGTGAACTCGGAAGCTGTAGGAAGCTCTCAAGACTATTCCCAACTCAGCGCGAAGGCAAAGAATTTTTGCGGTCTCTCATTCGAGAAGACGGAAAAGCTGAAGCATTGGCTCGAAAGGAGCTGACCCTTAGCGACTGGTTCCGCTGGCTGGCTAAAAATGATTGGCCGGATACTCTCGACGCGAAGACGATTCATGGAAGGCTCCAAAGGTTCGAAAAGTTTGTAGAAGCTCGATGGGGCAAGGTTCCAATGACCAAGATTGACCCAATGAAAGTCAAAGAGTTCTATGCGGATTTGCGATTTGCGGGAATTGGACATGCAACTCGTGAAGCCATACGGTGCGACCTCGTTCGTGCGTTCAATCAAGCAATCTCTCCATATCGAAGAGTTCCTATGATTTGGGGCAATCCATTTCGCCTTACAATGGACTCCAAGACCCGGCGAGACGCAGTCGCCCTGACTCCGGACGAAGCAAAGAAGGCTCTGAGGTCGCGAAATCTCGACGACTCAAGACGAGCAATGCTTGGTGTTTTTCTGCTTGGTGGACTAAGGCTGTCAGAGCAGATGGCTCTTACTGTTCGCCAAGTGAACTTTGAGGAAGGACTGATTTACGTTGACCAGGCGGTACATATCGATCCAAAGGGACATCAGTCCATGGGGTTTCCAAAGGGCGGCAAGGAGCGAGTGGTTGTGATGTGTTCGTTGTTAGGCCAAATGCTGCGTCCTATTTGTGCTCAGAATCCTCAGGAAGCCTACCTTTGGCCCGCGATGAGTGAGAATAAGCCTCGCATGAAAAAGCTCGTGTATGCGACGTGGAGAACCATCGTCAAAGCCGCGAAACTTCCAGACGAAATGAGTCCGCACGATTGCAGACTCTCACACATCAATTGGATTGAAAAACTGTGCCCGGATGTATCCACAACAACCATGAAAGAGCATGTTGGGCATTCTGCAACAGGAGTGACTGAAGTGAACTACACACGTCCAATAACTCCAGCACAGGACTTACTGAGAACCAGCCTCGATCGGCTTATACATTAAAGCTGACTCAAATATGAAAATAGATCGACGTGAGCTGGATCAGTCGAAATGAAGTGAATATCCAAGTCCAAAATTAGATGGGCTACGTAAGCCGTTCGTGCCAGAACTTCAAGGGTCAGGACCATTGGGAGTCCATGCCCACCGATACCTAATGGTGGAATTGAGATAGTCCTTGCACCAAGCGTATATGCCTCCGCAAATATCGCACGAAATTGTCTTTCCAAGTCAAAAAGTACCCGCCGATCCATTTTTGATCCAACCGCAAGTTTTGGCAAAACAGTGTGAATAATCCACTTTGCGGGGAGTTGGAAAGCCGGAGTCACTACGAACTCACCGACTTCGCATGGACCAAGTAATTTGCAGTGCGCTTCAAGTTCAATTCCAGCAACCCTATGGATCGCACCACAAACCCCGCTTCCATGAAGCAAGCTGCTATGCGCTGAGTTTACGATCACATCGACTTTCTGGCATTCGATTCGTCCAATTGTAGCGAAGATATTTCCCACTTCAGAAAGATTAGTTGCGACTCACTTTGAATTCACTTTAACAAAGAATTGATGTAGGGTCATGCAAACTCGATTTGTGGGAGTTTCAATCAAACTTCGGTCGAATGCTCACGACAATCAGGAAATAAGCATGAAAGATCGGAACAATATTGAAATCACCACAAGGGTTGATATCTCTGTCTCTCGCAGAACGATACGAGAGCGACCTCTTACACTTCCCTTGCTCACAGTTGGTTCGCCAATTCTAAGTACATTCCTAGTTTGGGCCGCTGGAAATATCCGGGGGATAGGCGTCTACATTTTTTTCGCTCTAATGGTTGCTACTTCATATGGAGCACTTCGATTCTGGTGCGAGGAGGCATTTTCGCAAGTCCTCAATGGAATCGAAGAAGGAATGGAGGCCATTGTATTGGCTGTAGTTGGCTCAAGTATCCTATTCCTGATAATTGGAATACTGTTTTTGCCACAGGCAAGACCAGAGCCAGTTCCAGACTCGCCCAGAATGGACTCACCCTATTAGAACAGTCGGAATGTCTTGGTAATGGTTTTTTTCACTTCAGTTCTATCAATATCCTTGGCATAGGTGATGCCGAGAATCTTCTTCTCAATTACATTGTCACGGGTATCTCTAGTTGAGTCAGTCAAGGT
This sequence comes from Armatimonadota bacterium, assembly GCA_043770615.1. Taxonomy (GTDB): domain Bacteria; phylum Armatimonadota; class Fimbriimonadia; order Fimbriimonadales; family Fimbriimonadaceae; genus Fimbriimonas. The sequence continues at coordinate 11,032 of JAYVHY010000286.1, forward strand.
AAATCCTTCATAGCCCATTTGCCCGGCAATTAGGAGTGCAGCAAGTTCGGGTTGTGACAAAGCGACATTCTTTGCCATTTCTTGGAGGACACTATTTGCCTCGTTCGTTCGGCCCTGATTTTGCAATTGTGAAGCCTGCTCTAGTCCACGTCGAACCGATGCTGGCAGTGAGATGTTTTGTTTTGTATCTTCGTTCATATTCAGTTTCTCCTGTAAATCGTTTAACTCCAACCTCCGACGGTCGGAATGTTTAATGCTTTGAAGGTCTTGCAGATGTGCTGGAACCTTGCGTCGTGAGGTGTTTGCCTTTGGAGTCTCGAAGCTCTCAGATCACCGATTGTCACGGTGAGCACCGCGAATTCGGAAAGGTCCCACAAGTGCTTACATGCGCCGGACGTTAGGAATGCATTGTAGGCGTTGAGCTTTTCTTTGAACTTTGCGGGAGCTACATGACCAAGATCCACTTCAACTACCATTGGACCTTTAGGTAAGTGGCTAAGTCCATCGGGTCGGACTTCATAGGTTCGTCCCTCATATTCAAATTTCCTCCATAGTTGCTGTTCAAATCTCCAATCCGAACCTCCCAGATCATTGAGGGTGATCCGTGTATTGGTGACTGAAAGTGCGTGCTGAATGAACCTTGGGGAGCTTGCTCTGCCTGCTAATAGCGGAATAATTCGCTCTCCAACGATGTTCGCCGCGTTTGGGCCAGCCATATAGAGCGACTGGCCAAAGAATGGCGTCTTGATTCGGACCACGAAGCCTTCTGCTCCTAGCTCTCTGAGCCTTGTGTTTGCTCTTGTGACTGACGTGAAGTACCCAAGTTTGACAATTTGGTCACGACTCATTGTGTGACTTAGGGCAATGTCGCGAACAACTTGTACACACCTAGAGGTAAGTCTCATAGCCAATCCTCCAACTTGCCTTGCTGTGGTCGGTGCTGCTGTGGTTTAGGCGGGACATATCGAGGCTTATCAGGGATTACCTGGACCTCTGGCTCCACTTTGAACGCTGCAATCTGTGTCGGCTCCGAATCGCCCGCGAGCCGTCCAAGTTCTTCTCGGAATTGCTTGCCAACTTCAGACTGCGAGCCTACGTTCTCGACGATAGGTTCATTGATCTCAATTTCAAGAGTCTCCTGATTCTTTCGCCAGAGCATTCCCTCTCCCGTCGGGAACGCATTGAAGGCAAACGCCTTTGGATCTCCAAACAGGTCATTGCTTAAAGTCTTGGCGTCATCTCGGCCCGTTCTCATAACAATCTTTGTTCCGACATTGCCGAGAATGATCGCCCTCATTTTGCTGGAAAGTTGAGCCAAGGTCTGGTGAGCCATGACAAGTGAGAGCCCAAATCTCCTACCCTCGGCAAGAATCGATTCAAAGTTCTCCATGCCAAAGTTCTCGAATTCGTCGACATAAAGTCGGACTGGATTTCGCTGGGCTTCTGGTATATCTACTCGGGAGAAGATTTCGCGGCAAATAGAGGAGAGAATAATGTTCCCCATCATTCGCCCAGCTCCGTGGAGCTCATCAACCGCAAGAGATACCAAGGTGACGCTTCCCTTTGTATTTAAGTGCTTTCCAAGGTCGATTGGATTGGGATGTCCAAGGATACGCTGAAGGGTATCAGTCGCGAGGAGCAGACTCAACTTATTGAGAACTGGCATGGCGAGAGTTCTTTGTCGATCTTTAGAGAGTTCATTGAACCGTTCCCAAAATTGAATGACGTTTTCGGAATGTAAGCGCTTAATGACTTGCTCTCGAAAGCGAGAGTTGTAGAAGAGGGGTTCAAGTCTCGTTAGTGCTTCGCCAGATTCCGAAAGAGCAAGCAAGCCGTTGCGCAAAGTCTCTGAAAGTTGCACTCCCCAAGAATCAGAATCACTTTCAACGGCTCCAAGGACTCCCAATGCTCGGAAGTATGGTTCACCTGAACCTGAGAGCGGATTGAAGCCAAATGGCCTTTCCTTCTCGCGAAGATCAATGGTTTTAACCATAGATGGCGGGATTTCTCTTGAGCAGATTTCCAGTGCTGCCGATGAAAGGTCGCCGCGCATATCTAGAACGACAAATGAATTCCCTAGAATGACATCTTGGGCAATCATGTGGTGGATCAGGTTGGTTTTGCCGCATCCAGTGGCTCCTATTATGTATGCGTGAGTCTTTAGCTCATTTGGAGTCAAAGAAACGAGGTCAGAACCTGCAAGGTAGCCCTTCTCATCCCAACCTACTTTCACACCGATCCAGTGCGCAGGTGCGTCAAAACTTGACTCAGATTTTCTCGCAGATAGCCACGACATGGTTACTCTTCAATATTGGATGCCAATCAACCTAAAGGAGAGCTGGAGATCATAAAATGAGCGGCGAATCACTTTCTCACAACCAAACTCAGCTTTGAACCGGAAATGTGGAGTATTTTTCGAGATTTGAAAGAATTTGAAAATAGTTGCTTCTTTCCATCCCTGAATCGTGTCAAAAGTGGTGAAGGTTCAAATTCGCGACAATTGAACTTGGAGCAATGAGCGAGTCGAGGCATTGAATGGGCACTAAAAAAGGAGATAAGTCAGATAGACCGCATATCGAATTTGGGTCTGTATTGAAGAGGGTGCTCAAGAAATCTCGCATCTTGCAAAGTGATTTAACTTCCGCACTCGATGTTACGAACACTTCGACCATATCCCACTATTATCGTGGCAAGAGTCTCCCACCGAAAAAATCCTTGCAAATAATACTCGCAAAAATTCCTGACCAGCACCTACGAGCCGAGTTAGCTGATGCATACAATTCTGATGTGAATGTAGTTGCGACCGAATCCATCGATCAAACTACCGTTCAAGAATTCTTTAATGGGGTGTTCAAATTGATCAGCTGCGGCGAAGCTTCACTTGCCCTTACGACCGCAAAAAAACTGGCCGAGGAATCCCTTGATCCTCTCTGGCAGGAACGACTTCAAGACACAATCTTCAGGCTCCACCTTCGAGTTGGAGAATATGGCAGTGCCGCGATTCACGCTAAAACGCTGAAGAAAATTGAAGGGCAATCACCAATTGTCACGGCGACGAAGTCGTATGGAATGCTGTCAATTGCTCTTCGTTCGGCTGGGCGACGGTCGCTTCCTGAGGCTTGTAAATATGCAGACAAGGCACGTACGCTAATCGAGGTGAATTCCTTTGAGATATCAAAGATCAATGAGCATGTGAGAGAATATGAGGGCATTGTAGTACGTGAGTTCATAAAGATTCACCTTGAAGCCGTCCCTTTTCAGCACCGTGGGTCTGTCGCAAAAAGGCATTTGCCAGAGATTCAAAGGAGAATTGCCCATCCAACATCTCAGAATGATTTCCTGGAGTCACTGGAACTTGAAGCGAGGCTTAACTTGGAGATTGGAAATATTACTCGGGCTGAGGACATTCTAGAGGCAATGTCGTGTGAAGGTCTCGAACATACATGGTCACTTGAGGTGCGCTGCTCGATACTGAAAGCACGATGTTTCACCGCTAGGAAACAGATTGAAATCGCGGCGCACGAATTGAGTCAGGTCTATCAAATTTGCTCTCAAAAGAAAAATATTCACCACGCTCGAGTCGCACAACAAGAAATTGGCCAACTAGCAACCTTTTGGCTTGAAGGCTAGAGCGGCTGATTCTACTGCCAAACCCAGTATGTAACCCGCCCTCCCACCCTGTCTGTAGCTGTCTGTCGTTGTAGGAAAGGGAGAGCAAAAGGGAGAGCAAAAGGGCGACCAAAACCCCGACTAATCCTAGTCGGGGTTTTTGAGTCTAAATGGCCCCATTTTGCACTCAACCCTCTTGATATCAGGTATCTCACTCACTCTTCACCCCGTTCATCCTTCATTCGATCCCTACTATCAATTCGGTGCGTGTGGAAAAGGCGGCGGCGGTTCGCTGTCTTTCTTTTTCTTTCTGTATATATAGGGACTATGCTTTCCAGTATGTTTAGCTCCTTGATTCCAGCCCATATTTTGCATAGATGACATTGGCCTGTGGATAAGTTGCCTATCTCGCAAAGACCGCAAAGCCTTTGAAACCGCCTCGACACCTCGACCTGTTTTTTGCATCAGGGACTTGTGCGAGATCGTCACCGCTTGATTTTCGCGGTTCCACCCTGAAGTCTGCCTAATCAGGAGGAGGATGATTCTCAGTTCTGTGTCCTTTAGTGTTGGCATCACTTTGTCGAGGACGATGTTTGGAACCTTCGTCCACGGTGTCGACGGTGGTGGTAGGTTTGGCTTTATTCTTGGCATAGAAGATTTCCTTAGGGGGTGAATAGTTTCGACGGACTGCTTCCATGATGAAAGCCTCTGGTCGCTTAGCCTTCCGGTAGGGCATGAAGGATATTTGCCGTTCGATGACATCATACGGGTAGTTCACGAGAAGCTCTTGGATTCCTGAGTGACTCACGCCTAGTTTGAGTAAGTCCATTGCAATCTGTGTCGGGCGTTCCTTGCTCATAGGGAGTTCGCTGCGATGAACGCCAGCATTCGGTGAGAGACTTCCTCCAATGCTTCGAAGAAGGCATAGTCAACATCGCCATACGGCCTGATGCCGACCTTGATGTGGCGGAGAAGATCACTAAGCTTCTTGCCGTCCATAATCTCCACCCTAGTACCTCGGTAGGTTCCTTGATGGCGGGCAGCGTTTGCGGTAACGTGATGCGGGGTCACAATGAGCCCCAGATCAGCTTTGGTTCGCACAACAGCTCCTGCCAGCTCATCAAGCATCCGAACCCGGACTGAGTCGTTGATTACTTTGACAATTACTTTCATAGGAAGCGTCCCAACAATAACTCGGCACTCAAGTTCATGCCCTCCGTATCGAGACCTTTGCTTGCTCTGCCTGCGGTCTAGAATCTGCACATCGCCGAACCCGGAGCGACCGAGCGCCTTTGTCGTTAGGAGGATCAGTGAATGCAATGAGCATCGCTGCAATGCTTTCACAAATGGTGTTTCGGTCATTTGGCTCCTTTCTTAGGTTGATATCCACGCGGATGTTTGGAGGTCACCCAGTTACCTGGTTGCACTCCCACGAATGTAGGTTTGATGTCCCCAAATTCATCAGTGGCATTGTCGGGGAGACACCCCCGGCAGCCAGCTAGATCGCAGGCAAAGCGAGTCAAGAACTTCCCTTGTTCTCCAACCAGATCCCGAGGATCGACTGGTCTCTTTAGTTGAGTCTCAAGCGCGGTTGCAACCCGAGATACGAGCATGAAGGACGGATTGATCTTTCCATTGATCAATCTTGAAACAGATGACGCACTCACTCGGGCGTCACTTGCGAGCCGGGATACGCCCCTGAAGGCATACCGATCGGTGTGAGCCATCAAATCGGAAATCCGATTGATAGCCGGTCCGAAGACCTGTTTAGGTTGGTGGTTTTTCATGTTTCTATTGCATCACACCGAACAAATACCGCACAAGCGCATGCACATCGATGCAACAATTGCACAAGTCTAGGAGGACTTTCCTGAGATATTTCCCCAAGCTATTGTCATCGGTATGTGGCTCCCAGTCCCTTCATCAGACGCAGTCAAATCTTTCCAGGCTATTACACTGGAAGAATTTGGGATAGTTTTGGATGACCAGGCCGCGCTCAGAGTTGCCACTCAAATTCTACGAATACATTTCATACGACTCCATGAAAACAGCGATCTACGCGAGAAAGTCCAGTGAGAGCGAGGACAGACAAGTTCAGTCACTCGAAGATCAGTTAAAGGTTCTCAAGCAAGTTGCTTCGAGAGAAGGAATGACCATTGTTGAGGAATACATCGAAGCGAAGTCGGCAAAAGAAGCAGGAAACCGACCAATCTTCTCCAAAATGCTTGAAGACGTCCTCAAGGGAAAGGTGGAATGCATCCTGGTGTGGCATATCAACCGCTTGAGCCGTAATTCATTCGATGGCGGGCATGTTGCCTACCTTCTCCAAATGGGGAAACTTCGATGTATCAGAACACCTGATCGGACGTACCTTCCAGAGGATAGCGCGTTACTCCTTGCGGTTGAAACTGGCATGGCAACTTCGTTCATTCAAGATCTTCGAAAGGCAGTCATTCGAGGATTGCAAAGCAAAGCTTCTAAAGGATGGTTTCCGGGGAAAGCTCCGGTTGGCTATTTGAACAATCCTATAACCCGAGAAATTGACATCGATCCAGAGCGATTCGATTTGGTACATCAGGGCTGGAATTTAGTTCGGACAGGCCAATACAATATGACTGAACTCCTGGTGATTCTCCGTAGTCGGGGGCTAACAATTTATGGCAAACGTGGGAAACCTCGACAGCTCTCACGCAGCACTCTATATGCCCTGCTTTCAAACACCTTCTATACAGGCGTTTTCTCATTTGACGGCACGATCTATCAGGGGAAGCACACACCAATGGTTTCTGAAAGCGAGTTCAACGAGGTCCAACGCTTGCTCGGACGAGATGTTGATCGGAGACCTCGCGAAAATGGCTCAGCACTTTTTGCCGGAGTTTTGCGTTGCTCAACCTGCAATTGTCAAATTGTGAGCGAAACCAAGGTCAAATCATATCCTAGAACAGGGCGAACAGTTTCATACACCTACTACCATTGTTCAAATGCTCGAGGTGGATGCCGAAAGGCTGGTGTTCGTGAAGAGGATCTTTCGGCTGCATTTCAGGCTGAATTTGATCGCCTCATTCTTCCGCAGCCGCTTGTAATGTGGGCACAAATAGAATGCCTCAGACAGTGCGAGGAAGAAACCGTCAATTCAGCTCATGGAGTCTCAAATGGCGCATCTAGGCGCGAGAAGCTATTAACCCGATTGCATAGACTTCACGAGATGCGATTAGACGGTGAGCTCGATTTTGACGAATATGATCAACTAAAGAGAGCGATTTCAGGAGAATTGAAGGAAGTCGAGGAAGTCATTGAGCAAACAGCCTCACTGCAGGTGCGGATTGCGGAGTATGTTTCAAAGAGACTGGATTTGATCAAGAGAGCCTCGGAATACTCGAATGTGGACGACGTGGCAAAACGAGCAATGGCACTAGAACTCGGTGATCAACACTATCTCAACCTGAAAACTATACTAATTCACGTAAGTCCGATACTCCGCAAATTGGCATCAGTCGAACCACCTAATCTTAGCTCTGAGAGCCTCGATCAAGGGGGTGACAGGAGTGTTAGTTCAGTTTGGTG
>JAYVHY010000287.1:0-7533 GCA_043770615.1 Armatimonadota bacterium
GGTGGCAAGTAGTCGTGATCGGTCTTTAAACCATCCATTTTCTTGACGGCAGTTCCGATCGCAAGGAACTCAATGATGCCCGAGCCAAGTGAGTAGACGTAGGTTTTGATTCCAATCACATCGTCTGCACCGGCTAATGTCGCGTGCTCCATCAATTTAGCGAGTGCGTTCTCCCGAGCATCATAAACCAACTGGGTTAGCTCGCTAATCTCGCCTCTGCCGAACGACTTGAAAAAGGCAGATAGGCTACCACCGATTCCAATTGAGTAGACACTGACGCCCATGCAGAGTTCGAGGGGCATGTATCCGACGTGGATCATGTTCCACATTTCTTCGCAGGTCATGTCGCTGGTAGCCGGCCTCATGTCGTAGTCAGAATTGTAAGCCTCATGGCGACTGGCGGTGCCAATCATTACCATTTCTTGCATCCCGCCAAATTTGATGATGCTGGTCTTGATGCCGACCACGCAGTTGGCTCCCTTCTGCCTGGCCTCGTTTTGTATTCGCTCCAGAGCCAAGTGCCGAGTGTGATAGAAGATGTCGCTGAATTCCTTGATTTCGCCTTTGGCGAGACTTCGGAGGCCGCCCATGATTCCGCCGCCGAGTCCAATTGAATAAGCCACATTGCCGAATGCGAACGATATCGGCGTGAAGCCAGAATCGAGTTGGCAATACAATTCTTGCCCATCGGCACTGCTGGTGAACTCTAGCGAGGTTGCGTTATGGTTGTTGCGATGCACGGCAGATCCGATGCTGAGAAACTCAATATTTCCCGAATGGACGACTAATTCGTTGGTGACACCGGTGATTCCCACCGCGCCATGGAGTCCAGTCCAGGCTTCCATTCGGTCAAGGGCTGACTTGCGACCTTCATGAATGATCTCCGTGATCTGAGTTACCTCACCACCAGCGATCGTTCTGAGAGCGCTACCGATGCCACCAAGGAGACCGACTGACCAAACCGAGTTGCCAATAACAAGCTCGCCAGGGGCGTAGCCCTTCTTGTGCAAGCAAAAAATCTCGTTCCCGTTGAATCCAGTGTTTATTGGCATTACTGAACTCAAATACGAATAAGGGTCAGCAAAAGATGCGGAATTAAGGCATCGGGCGTCGCTTCGGACCATTCATGACCTTGACAATTGACTTCGGAGCAGGAACTTGATCGTTGTTCGGGGCTAAGGCAATGGCTTGGTTGATCAGGTCTCGAATGTAGGGATCATCAAGGGGTGTGAGATCGAAAAGCTTGATGTGTCGAACCTGGTTTCCTTCGCCAATGAGACGACCTTCCGGTTCAATGAGCTTGACACCCCAGGTGAATCCCAAGCGTACATGATCCTTTGAGATCGGCAAATGGATGAAATGATCGCCAGTTCGCTCGGTGAAGCTAAAACCCATTGTGACCGTCTGAGTAGCATCATAGATGATCTCAATAACCGGTGGAAGATAGTTGAGAAACCACTTGCGAGCGTCGCGATGGAGTTGCTGGAGCTCCGGCGAATAGCACGCGATGAATTGGAGGTATTCAGGTGGTTCTGGAAGCATCTTTTATGTCTCCTCGTCTAGAAAGCTTTTTCGAACAGGCTTCTTGGCAATCCGCTCTGTCTAATTATTGAACCCAGAGTCCCTATCGTAATTTCCTTGTGATCCGGAACAATAACAGTCACTCCTGATGCGTTTTTGAAAGCCATGTGGCTGCCTTTTTGACGAATGAATTCAAAACCATTGGACTGAAGTATGAGGGATATTTCTCTTCCAGAAAACCTCCCCAGCCTAGCCAATCTTAACCTCGAGCGAGCTCACAAATAGCTTTTCTCGGTAGCGGGTTTCAAGCTCATCTTCCGAAGCCACCTCTAAGAGCAACTCGACTGCCTCTTTTAGGTTTTCCTTGGCCTCATCAAAAGTCGTTCCCTGGCTGGCAACATCCAATTCAGGACAGAAAGATGTGACTAAATTTCCTTCTTGCCTTAAAACCGCTGTGAGTTGCATGGTAATTCTAGTTTAACAGAAGAAGCTCGATCTGATTCATCGTGCTTCTGGCAAAGTGGTGATGACCGCTTGGCAAAGCGCGTTGTGTGCTAATAGATCAACCGGCTTGTGGGTTACCTTATCCGTAGCGGGATACTCGCTCAGGCTTACACCTGGGATCCAGGCGATTGACGGACGTATGGGTCGAGGAGTGAAACCTCCCCCGCAATTCGGACAAACGTTATCGATAATATTTTCAACACAACTTTTACAAAACGTACACTCAAACGTGCATATCATCGCCTCGGTTGACGCTGGTGGCAGGGCTTTGTTACAGTTTTCACAGGTTGGTCGCAGTTCTAGCATTTACTTTTTTCTCGCCGCCAATAAGTCGTCAATGATCGAATGAACAGAGATGAAATTTGTGATTAAGTCGTCGATTTCAGATTGGTTATCAATCCAACCTTGCATGAGCGTGAGTGGTCCGTACTTTATCGAGACGTTTGACCAGCCATCCGTAGTAAATTTGGCTCGGAAGGCAGCCGCAAACTCTCGACTTTGAATATTGTAATCCGAAAAGTGGCGAAGTTTAAAGGCATGAATGTTGTAATTTAGACGACCATCAAGATCCCGCCAGATTGAGAAGAAGATTTCTGTTGGAGTATCGACTTCACCTCGGTTATGCCAACTTTCCTTATCTAGCTTCATGAATGGGCACCCCTGGTACACGCCAATTCGTGCATCAAGACCGTGTGAATCGAGTCGCCGTTGGTGCCGCTTCTTGACCTCAAGAAATGATTCGGTGGTCATACGTAATTCAGCTGACTGATTTGCGAGCATAGGAGTTTCATACTTTCTATTTGTGATTCAAGTCAATAGACTTGGAATTTGTATTCATTCAACCTAATTTCGGCTATTGGTTTGGCATGGTGGTCTTCTGGGCTTTAATTTCTTCAATAAACTTGGTCAACGGACAATTGCCAGTTGGATATTCATAGTCATTGTTGCCCCATCGATTCACGGTTCGCCCGATGCGGTAGGTGATCCACATATCGGACGCATCATACGCACTTGGCCACATTGGATTTGGTCGTTTCTTCGCCCTAAGTCCAACCGGTTCTTTGGCTAGGATTGCCTTAAGCAGAGATTGTTGGTAAGGGTTGAGCACCATCGAGTGGCGAGCATCCCCATCTCTGATAAAGGCTTTGCTTGAGGTCAGAACAAGGACACTTTCGAAGGTTCCTCGCCGGGACATTGTTCGCTCCAAGACGCGAAGGACTTCTCCTGGTCGCAACTGAGCTTGCTTTGGTAGCTCTTGACCTTGGGCGAAAGCAAAGATAACGGCAACGGATCCGATGATCATTATTAGTTAAGACGCGCCAACCGGGAAAAGGGTAGGACTTTCCGGTGGGAATCATTTGGGAACCTAGAACAATTCAGAATTTGGATCATTTGAGTCTGCGAAAATATTTTTTCATTTTTGTAGCACCGCTTTTGAGGGGTCAATTTTGAGTAAGAATCTTTGCCGGCTTGTTCGATTTTTGGGGCGATTCGAGCTTGAATTCTCAATTTGATTGGCTCTTGTAATTTTGTTAAACAAAGTATGGTGTCGAGATTGAGTGCGCAACATTCATTTTCTTGCACGACGAAGTTAGAGATGGGCAATGATGAAACAAGGGTGGGGTGTCGATGATGGGAGAAAACTCGGACATTTGATGTGAGTGCGCAAAATTAATTTTCTTGCACGACAAAGTCATGACTTTGGCCAGAATGAAGAAAACGGTGGGGGGAAACTTTTAGCATCACGGCAGCTAATTTTACCTCATAATGGTAGACTTATCTCTACTATTATTGATTTTTTCGCACTTGTAGATTGTCGAGTTTATGCTTGATAGTTTGTTTGTCGAAATCCGTCTTGGCAAGGCTGAGAGCCATTGAGAGATTGGCTTTCGCTTGGTTTGGATCAGTATCTTTGTAAAGTTCCCCAAGAAGCATGTAGTAATACTGATTAGTGGTGAGCTGAAGCTTTTCGGCCTCGATGATTGCTACTTCATTGCCTTTGACTTTTGCCAAGGCATATGTTCGGTTGAGGGCTGCGATCGGAGAGTATTCGATTTGCAGAAGAAGATTGTGAAGGTAGAGCACGCTCTCCCATTTTTCGGAAGTGTCCTCTTTCTGGCAGTGCCAATAAGCGATACTTGCTTCGAGATGAAATTTCGTCAGAACGTGACCGGTTGATGCCTGATGCAGCAACTCAACACCCCGCGAAATAAGGGACTGATCCCAGAGCGACTCATCCTGGTCAGCATAGAGAACCATTTCTCCGGATTCATTTCGACGAGCAAGAAACCGAGAGGAATGAAAACACGTCAGAGCTAGAAGAGCCAAAGTTTCTGGACGACACGTCGCTTCGTAACCCATCAGAAGTTCAGTCAGGCGAATTGATTCTTGGCATAGGTCTTCGCGGAGGACTTCTGGTTGACTTTCCGAGTAGTACCCTTCGCTAAAAAGCAGATAAATCGTGGTTAGAACTGAGGTCAGTCTCCTTTCCATCTCCTCCTCGCCAGGGACTTCCAACGAAACATTGTTGTTCCTTAAGGCTTCTTTGGCTCGAAAAAGGCGTTTGTTGATTGTATCTTTGGTGGTAAGGAATGCGTCGGCGATCTCCCCGATCCCAAAGCCACACAGTATTCGAAGTGCGAGGCCAATCTGCGATTCCAAGGGAATTGAAGGATGGCAGACTACGAAGATCATCCGTAGTTGACTGTCGGAAATGTTCTCGTGGGAAAGGTCAATGGTCGTGGCGATCTTCTCCAATACATCTGGACTAGTTTCATACATGATTTTGGCTCGAACCAAGTGATTTCGAGCTTTGTTTTTGGCGACGGTGTAGAGCCAGGCAGTGGGAGCATTGGGTAGCCCATTGAAACGCCAAGACTCAAGAGCAGCCAAGAAAGTTTCGCTGGCAATGTCTTCAGCAACATCGATATTTTCCAAACCGAAGTGCTTGATCAGGACGCCTACGATATTGCTGTATTCGGTTCGGAACAGATGAGGAACAAGGTCTTGGGAACTCACAATCGGTCTTTAAGATCAGTTTGGAACATCCACCGAACGCCGAAGCGATCGGTCAATGCGCCGTAGGTTCCAAATGGTTTCACACTTAGCGGATCCGATACTTTTGCTCCTTTGACCAGCTTGTCCCAGTAGGATCGAAGTTCGGCTGGCATTCCGCCATGAAGGTAGACACACATAGTGTTTCCCTGAATTGGCTTCTCGTTGGGTCGAAGCCAATCTGATGCAGACAGATTGAGCCTTCCATTGGTAAGTTGGGCGTTTACGACTCGATGTTGCATAGCCGTTGGGAATGCGTGCTTCATCGGCGATTCCCCAACGGTCGTTAAACTAAGGTTTCCACCAAAGATCGATTTGTACTCTTCCATTGCTTCACGGCAATTACCCTGAAATATAACGTATATGGATGCATTGGTTGGAGGAACCTGGTGCTGGGATACGATGAAAGCCGAAGCCACGACGAGGGCAAGGAATCCCACTTTCATCATCTAGCGGTGCTCTCCGTGTTTGGCGATTTTGCGGACTTCTAAGCAGTTGCCTTCTCCTTGCAGAACCGGGCAACCTTTAGCGAATTCGGTCGCTTCTTCGACCGATTCGGCTCTGACAATGATGATGCCACCGAGGGTTTCTTTAATCTCGCCGAAGGGGCCATTGGTAACGACGTTGTTGGGACGCACGACCAGGGCACCATCGAATTGAAGTCCGGTACCGCTGACGAATTTGTTTTGGGCGGCGATGCCACCGATCCAGTCCATGGTCTGCTTCATCCATTCCTGCATTTGCTCAGGGGAGGCGATCTTGGCTCCGTCGTCGTGTCTCATGATGAGGGCGTATTCTTGCATTTTGATTTCCTTTAATTGTATTGGAATTGGTCCGTTACGAAATGAAGACAATTGAGAAATCAAAAATTGGACATCTACCAGCCATGAATTCTCAGTCTTCCAACAAAAAATGTTAATGCTTCGCTGAGCCGGTTTGCTCGGTCAAAATTCGAGTCATTACCAGTTTGTGGTTGAACCTAGTCGGTTATCGGAGGACGAGGAATTTCTGCATTGGTGATGGACCGATCTCGTTTGAGAATGCCATAGGAGGGTTAGCTGGGCTCAACTTGTATTGGTACGAGCCGTAGGAAGCGACGGTGCAGTCGCTGGCTTCGGTGATTTCGAGTTGCTGTCCGGTGGACTTCTGTTCGAGAATCGTCCCGACAGATAGTTTGGTTTGAATTGCCATACAAGGGCACTCTACTCTTATTGGGTGGGAATAGCGAGGACATGTTTCCCCAATAGAAGTTGCCCGCCCTCGAACACCCATCAAGGTAAGATTTTTTCATGGTTCGAACCCTGCTCGGCGCATTCCTTGCCTTTATCCTTATTGGTTGTCGCACAGGCGGTAATGGAGATTGGGTTCAGTTCGGTGGAACTCCGACACTATCGGCGGGAACCACGCTCTTTACCGACCAATTGGTAGGCATTTCTTTTGCAAAGCCAAACGAGTGGATATTCAATGACTACTCGGAGGAAGCAAGCACTGCGCTTTTTGATGCCATGAGACCTCATTACGGTAACGGACTCTCCTTAATGTCAACGCCGGCAGGAAGCGGTCCTCACCTGTCTTTTTACGACGTGACTCCACTCGCAGCTAAATCCGGGATGGCGGTTATGTTTACCGTTGACGGCAAGTCAACGGAGCTTCGAGACTGGAATCCAAAAGAGTTTAAGGAGAAGCCAGTAGAGTCCTATACCTTTCAAGACGAAGTGAAGACTTCGGTTGGTACGGCTCTTCACTATATGGGCACGTTTGATTATGAAAACATCTTTGGGCGTCATGAAGGGAAGCAAGTTCACCTGTACTTTTTCGGTCATGGTACGAAGTATTGGATTGTTTCATTTCAATTTCCGGTGGCCATCGCCGACAAATATAAGCCAACAATGCTGCCAATCATTCAGTCACTTCGATTCAGCGAGCCCGATTTTAAGGCGGCCCATGAACGCAATTTGAGCCTTGAACAAAAAGCGTCTGACAAGCGGACAAAGAATCGGAAGGATGAGGAATCTAAGCGGCAAGAGGAATATCAAGCTGCCGAACGCCAAAGGGAGCAAGACCAGGCAAGGCAAGCGGAGAAGGATCGTGAACTTCTCGATCGAGTTCGAGAAGCGAATTCGCGAAACCAGCCAGGTCAGAACGAGGCTCCACCGTTCAATGAAGGTAATGTACCGCCGAACGGGAATTAGCAAACGAGGGAGAAATTTACCACTTGCCTACTCCAAGTTGGGTCGGGTATTTCGAAAGTTTGACTTGTGTGCTCGACGGTCGCTTGATTCAAGGATTCGATAACTAGTTGACGCCTCCGATTGTCTTCGTTACAAAGTCGGAAACGGTTTTCCACGGGGTTGGGCCGAGGTGCTCGGCGAAGACGGTTTCGACGTTCAGCTTCTCTCGATTAACGGCTTCAAACAGTTCTTTTGGATAAGAAGGAAAGAAGAATCCGGTTGA
>JAYVHY010000288.1:0-3377 GCA_043770615.1 Armatimonadota bacterium
AGATTCTTGTGTGGTTTACCACTAGTGGATTGTTGTTTAGATTCCGTTTCCAGGATCAGTCTCGGTAGGAGGAGCGGTTGGAGCAGGTGCAGGCGGAGCCGCTGGCTTCGGGGGCAACTTTGGTCCGTAAGAAATGATGGTTCCGCCACCGCTATAGAAACTGTCTTTTAGCGTTTCGGTGCCGACCTTGACACCATTCTTGTAGACCGTTCGGAACGTCTGGACATACCTATTGTCGCCATTGTGCTGAACTTTGGTCGTTCCGGGCGCAAGCCTCGGATCAAATTCCCGACGTGTACTAGCACCAGAAGAACGAACCCGTCCCTGGAAGATCTTGACTTCGAGACCTTCTTCTTTCTTTCCAAGGATTCTGAACGTCAACTTCCCTGGCTGGTACTGGCTGGCAACAACAATCGGAGTCGTCGTAGAGTTTTCGATGACTAGATTCTGGGCACCGTAGTTAACGGTGGCATCTCGTCCCAGTGGGACATATGGCACCGGCATGGAGTGATTGCTTCTTTCCAAGACCTTAAGGTTTGCGAACAATGAAGCGTTATAGAGAGTTGTACTTACTTGACAGATTCCGCCGCCAATTCCTGTATCGTGCTTTCCATTGATGTAAACGCCGGCAATTTTATAACCGCCTTTGAGGGTTCGCTCGCCAACCGTCTCATTGAAACCCATCTTTTCGCCAGGCATGATAACGATTCCGTTGAGCTTTCCACTGGCAAGTTTGATGTTGTTTGATCGAGGCCGATTACCGGACGAGAAATTGGTTGAATATTCAGCGACAACATCGGTGATCTGATTCAAGACCTCGTCAGTAATTCGCTTGGGCTCTTCCTTGATCGGCAACGTGACGATTTGGTCGTCAAGCAAACCCTTGGTTACCGCTTCTGGCAGAGCAACTTCGTCAAGGGCAAACCGAGGCTTCTCTGGTTCCCGAACGATCTTGCCGTCGATAAATTTTACGCGGGCAGGACCAGGATCTCCGTAAGAATCCTTCACAGCAGCCTTTAAGTTGCTTAGATCAAAAATAACCGGCTTCGTTTTTATCGGAAACTTAGTAAGTTGTTCCTTTCCTAAAACTTGACCAACCAAGCCCTCCAGCGGCACTTGAGCAATCGAAGCAACGTCATCGAGGGATACTCCGAGTTCACCTGGTGTAAAGGTCTTCTTCAGAGATTTGTCCTTAATCGTAAGGGTCAGCTTCTCCAGCTTTGCGCCTTCCCACCAAATTCTCAACTTCTTTTGAGCCTCCACCGGAGTCAAACCACCAACTTCAACGACCCCAACTTGGCTTCCTTTCACAAGTTTTGCGTCGGTCCCCTGGACAACAGCCGCAAACACGATCGATACGATCGCTAAACTTCCAACCAGCACGATTCCTCCGCGCTTCATAAACACTTTCATTTCAACCGAATACTCAGTTTCTAATTATGACGCTAATTGAACCTAAAACGACGCATTTTTCTTTGACAAGAACCGTACATAATATTGATATGAAGAAGCTCGTTTGGCTTAACGGAGTAATTTCTCCACTAGAAACCGCCACAACATCCGTTTCTGACCACTGCTACCTGTACGGCGATGGTCTCTTTGAAGGCATCCGAATATACGGGAGTAAAGTCTTTAAGCTTGATGAGCACCTAGATCGCTTGTACCATGGCATCAAATATCTGAACTACTTCATGTCGATTTCACAACCGGAGTTGAAGCAAATCATCTTGGATGTTTGCCGTCAATCTGAAGCTGAAAACGGTTACATTCGCCTGAATGTAACCCGAGGAACCGGTCTAGGTCTCGACCCAAGCAAAATCGATACCAGCCCCAACGTTATGGTGATGGTCAATACCCTTGCTCTTTATTCGCCTGAAAGCTATGAGACCGGCCTTGACGTCGTTACAACCAGTTTCAAGACAATCCCCGCCGATGCGCTCGACCCACGGCTGAAATGCATTGGCAAATACGCCGCCAACATTCTTGCCAAGCAAGAGGCAAACAGCCGAGGAGCCGGTGAAGGCTTAATGCTCAACCATCAGGGCTATATCGCCGAATGCACTGGAGACAACATCTTTTTGGTCAAAGGCAAACATGTTCGAACCCCCGATCCGTCGTGTGGTCTCCTTCGTGGCGTCACCCGAGATACCGTGTTAATGCTCGCTCAGCAAGCTGGATACTCCGTCGAAGAATGCCTATTGACTCCCTTCGACCTTTACTCAGCCGACGAGGCCTTTCTAACCGGAACCGCCGCCGAAGTAATCCCAATGGTTTCCATTGACGGCCGACCAATCGGAAATGGCAAACCAGGCCACGTCACCAATGACCTGATTGCCCGGTTTAGAGAGCACACGAGGGAAGGAACACCTTTTTAAACAATTTGGAGTGTCCAGATTGCCTTCGTGAGAAGTCCAGAAAGATTACTTTCGAAGGTAAAACCTACTTCGTGTGTGGCAGTTGTCCTCATGCGATTAACCTGAAAAGGAAGCTTTTCACGCCCGAACCGACGAACAAAACCACGGTTTGCCCCGTCTGTAAAACAACAATTGAGCAAATAGTGTCAACTTCATTGGTCGGTTGCCCTACTTGTTACGAAGTTTTTGACGAAAATATAAAGGGGCTCTTGAGTCACAATTAGGTTATCGCATGAAGTTAAGGACAAATATCATTGGTTTTGGTTTGCTCATTGGATGCATTCTCGGATGTGGAGGTAGTTCAATCGGAGACCTGCCCGATCCAAATGTTCGCCTCATTAACTTCTGCACCGATGCAAATCTGGATTTGTTGATTGACGACGAGAGCCAGTTTACGAACATCGCTTTCCTCGATGACACAACCGTATTCAAAAAGACGGAATCAAAGCTCGAAGATTTCGCCATTCAAGAAACCGGAAGCACCGTCATTCTTGACTCTCAGACTCAAACCATGTCCAAAGATACCGATAACTTGGTTATCGGCCTTGGACTGAAAACATTTGGTCTTGAGACCGAAAAGCGTCTACGTTTCATCTTTCAACCGGTAAACCGAGCCATCCCGAACGGCTCTAAAGCCCGCGTCTATGGAATCAACACTTTTGTTAGAGATATTGGCAACCAAAACTTTGCCGTCATCTTCAAAAATCCCGGAACGGTTTCCACAATCAACTTCAACCCGGTCAACTTCGCGGAAGTAACGGTTCAAGAAATTGATGCCGGTCCCGTAACATTGGTTGCTCAACGACAGAACACCGAAACGGTTGTAGCGACGGTTACTAAGACGTTTGAAGCCGGAAAGATCTATCTCATGGCACTAACCGGAACCGAAAGCGGAACCGGAGTAAATGTGCCCGCGATTAACTTCATCGAGATTCCTACTCGATAATTTGCTCAAAAAAATAA
>JAYVHY010000289.1:0-3372 GCA_043770615.1 Armatimonadota bacterium
CCAGGCGCAACGGGAAAAGAAAGCGATGCCTGAAGAGTGACGGGAACCAATACTCTCGCCATAGTCCACGCTTTTCTTTATCTACCCCTTCTTGTCCCACCACCAAATGACCAATAATAGAATTGATGACAGCAATTGAGCGGCTAAACGCGATCACATCCGCTCACAAGGTTGCCATCACTCACGACTGGCTCACCGTCATGGGTGGAGCCGAAGAGGTATTGCGGGTTACTCATGAGGCGATGCCAACTGTGCCTATTTATGTGGCACAGTTCAATCCCGAGAAGCTGAAGTGGCTACAGGGCAAGGATGTTCGGACCCACTGGATCACGAACATGCCCAAGTCCAAGACCAAGCACTACTTGTATTCACCTTTTCTCGCCGATTGTTACCGGTCATTCGATCTCAGCGAGTTCGACCTAATCGTCACTTTTTCACACACTTTTGCCCACCACGCAAAGCCTGCTCCCCATGCGTCGCACTTCTGCTGCTACCATTCTCCGGCGAGGTCTCTCTGGTTCCCAGATATTGACAATCGAGCTGGTTCTGGCTTTGTTCGGCAAATGATCGTGAATAGGCTCAAACGGTTGGATCTCATCGCTTCCAAAAACCCAACCTTTATCGTGGGGAACTCTTGGACTATCGCCAAGAGAGTTGAACAGATATACGGAAGACCCGCAGATAATGTGCTTTATCCGAGCGTAGACGTCGGAAAATGGCTGGACACGCCACGTGTCAGCGACGAGGAAGGTTATACGATGTGGAGCAGGCTCATCCCTTACAAGAAGTTCGATCTCGCTATCCAAGCGGCGAAGCTCGGCGGGTTCAAACTCAATATTGTTGGGTCTGGTCCGTTCGAGGCTACGCTGAAGGAGATGGCGCAAGGAATGTCGAACGTGGTGTTTCATGGCAGATTGCCCGATGCCGACCTCAAGAATCTTCTCAGTCGGTCCCGAGGCGTGCTATTTCCAGGTTACGAAGATTTTGGTATTGTGCCGGTCGAAGCCATGGCGGCCGGGCTTCCAGTTGTTGTGTTCGACCAAGGCGGCGCCGCCGAGACTGTCACTAACGACTTTGGCGAACATATCTCGGAGCAGACTCCTGAACAACTCTGGCAAGCCGTCCAACGACTCGAGAAAAAGTCTTTTGACCCTGACCAATTAAAGGAACGATCCAAGGCATTTGGCATCGAAAGGTTCCATAATGAGCTTGCCGACTATCTGGAACAAACGATTGAACGAGGCACGAACCGCCGATTTTGACCGTAGTTATGGTATACCGCTCTATGCGGGGACGCAAGCCTGATGAAGATTGACACTATACTTTTGAAGGCATTCGAAGCAGAAATTAACAAGGCTTCGAAGATTCTGATTGGAACCCATTTGAACCCAGATGGTGACGCCCTAGGCTCTGCCCTTGGACTCGCGTTGTATCTCGAGTCTCTTGGTAAGACGGTCGAGGTACTTTGCCACCACGATGCACCAAAGAATTTAAGATTTTTGCCGACTGTGAACCGGGTTAGGCAAGTACCGCTCCATACCGACCATGACCTAGGAATCATTGTTGACCTTGAATCCTTTGAACGGCTCGGCACGACCGCACCATATTTTGAAGCGATGAAACGGCTGGTGGTGATTGACCACCATGTTCCGCACGAAGCCCCGGGTGACCTGCGCATTGTAGATACTGGCTGCGCGGCTACTGCTTTGATCTTGACTCGATTGTTTGAGGCGATGAAAGCAACGATTACCGCCGACATGGCGACTTGCCTTTACACCGGAATTTCGACCGATACAGGCTCTTTTCGGTTTCGAAATACTTCATCCGACGCCCTTAGTGCCGCGGCGACATTGCTCGAAAACGGGGCAAACCTCGAGCTTGTCTCTGAGGAAATCTTCCAAAATCGTCAACTTTCTTCCGCCAGGTTATTGGGTCATGCGCTTGAAACGATGAAGCTTGACGTTGATGATCGACTGGCGTGGGGTTGCCTCAGCCATCGGGACTTTGAGTGGGCAAAAGCCACCGACGAGGATACCGAAGGGTTTGTGAACGAATTGTTGAGTATCGAAACCGTTCAGATCGCAGCCTTGCTTCGAGAGGCAAAACCGGGAAAGATTCGTTGTTCGCTACGGAGCCGACGAGGATTTGATGTGGCGAGTGTTGCGAGGGAGTTTGGCGGTGGTGGACATAAGAATGCGGCTGGATGTAATTTTGAAGGCAGCCTTGCCGACGCGGAACATCAGTTGGTTGAGGGGATGCGCAAATGTTTGGCATCGTCCTAATCGATAAACCACTCGAATTCACATCCCACGATGTTGTAGGCAAGCTCCGTCGGAAGTTCAGCACGAAGCGCATTGGACATGCCGGGACTCTCGACCCAATGGCGACTGGGCTGCTGGTTGTTGCTGTAGGACCGGCAACTCGATTCCTCCAATATCTTCCGCTTGAACCCAAGGTTTATCGAGCGGTAATTCGTTTCGGGGTTACGACGGATAGCTACGATTCTGAAGGGGAAATCACCAGTGAGACTCCCTTGCCGCACGACTTTGCCATTCGGTTACCAGAAGTTATTGATTCAATGCTCGGAATCCAAGAACAGGTTCCGCCCATGTATAGCGCAGTCAAGGTTGATGGTCAACCCCTCTATAAACTTGCACGTCAAGGTATTGAGATTGAACGAAAATCGCGAACGATCAACATCGAACGCATGGACATTCTGAACATTGGTGAGGCAACGGTTGAAGTCGAGATCGAGTGCTCCGGTGGAACTTACGTCCGAACAATTGCTCAAGACATGGGCGAGAAGATGGGCTGTGGTGCGTATCTACAGTCGTTGGTCAGAACTGGGATTGGAAGGTTTAGCTTGGACAACGCTAAGTCATTGGATGACGTCACACTGGACGACCTTATTCCCCTTAAAAGTGCTTTATTACCGATGAAGATTCGACTCCTCTCTGATCTCGAAACCATGCGAGTTCGTAATGGTGGAAGTGTCGAAAATCTGATCGATGTGACCGATGAGCATGTAGCTTTGGCCGAACCTAACGGGGATATTATCTCGGTTGCTGCAGTTCTTGGCAACGTCCTGCAGCCCGAATGCGTTATTCCTACTGAGGCATTGAATGCAGCTCTATGAATCCGCCAAGCCAATCGTGGTTCGCGCCCAATTACTTTGGACGATAGCCTGGGGTTTTTGCACCGCAATTGGCCTGTTCCTTCATGCCGATAAGCATGGCCATGGGACTCATCAACAGCTTGGATTGCCACCCTGCCCAAGCGTTTTGCTTTTCGATCGACCCTGTCCCGGTTGCGGGTTGACGACCTCATGGACATCATTTTTGCATGGCGATATTGCAACTTCTTTCAAGGCCC
>JAYVHY010000290.1:0-3362 GCA_043770615.1 Armatimonadota bacterium
CCTTTCAGATGGTCGACTTAAGATTGGGGGAGACCAGCCTGGGACTGAGAGTCGGTTGATCTTCGTTAGTGATTCTCTATCATCGGTCAAGTTTCATGCGGGCGACGAAGTTCGCTTAGACGGTACTGGACGTATTGCGGTGGAACACTTTGAAAAGCAAGAAAATCGCGATCTCTTTGTCGAGAACATTCCGGACATCACTTGGGAACAGGTTGGTGGGCAACCTGAAGCGATTCGACTTATTCGTGAGACCATTGAGCTACCGTTGCTTCATCCTGAAGTTTACGAAAAATACGGCAAAAAGAGCGTGAAAGGCATTTTGCTATACGGACCTCCAGGATGCGGCAAGACCTTGCTTGGGAAAGCCACAGCGCGTACCCTGGCAAAGGAATATAGCGAACGCCAAGGCAAAGAGGTCAAAGAGTACTTCATGGCGATTTCTGGCCCCAAGATTTTGAACATGTGGGTTGGTGAGACCGAGCGAATGGTTCGTGACATTTTTAGGACGGCTCGCGAGAAGGCGAAGGACGGCTTCTTGGTTTTCATCTTTATGGATGAAGCGGAATCATTGCTTCGGACAAGATCAAGTGGGCGGCATTTTAGCATGAGTAACACGGTTGTCCCTCAGTTTTGCGCTGAGCTTGACGGTTTGGAATCACTTGAAAATGTTGTCCTGATGTTGACTTCGAATCGTCCCGACTATATTGATCCTGCAGTCCTTCGACCAGGAAGGATTGACCGGAAAGTTAAAGTAGTTAGACCGGACAAGGATGCATCTCGCCAGATATTGAATATTTATCTGAAGTCTTCTTTGCCGCTCGATCCGGAGGTTTTGGCAAAGCATGATGGCGAATCAGTTTGCGCTCAGCGTGAGCTGGTCGAAGGCGTCTTGGATGCCCTTTGGTCAAAGAAGAAATCGAACGAATTTTTGGAGATTGCTCTGCGGAGTGGGAAGACAGATATTCTCTACCGAAGCGATCTAAGTTCGGGCGCGATCTTGGAGAGTATTGTTGATCGGGCTAAGGAAACCGCGATTCGGCGAACTTTGGCTGAGTCTAAGAAGGAGACAGGTATCACTTTGGCTGACTTGACGGATGCGCTGGATCAGGAGTTTAAGGAGAACGAAATTTTTCCTAAGAGCGATGCGATGGAAGACTGGCTTCAGTTACTCGATCTTTCGCCGGAGAACGTGGTGAGCGTCCGACCGATCGGTCGGAATGTGGGGCGACAGTACTTCGAGAAGTCGATTGTCTAAGCTAGTTGAATAGGAAATCGGCAGAGGTAACTGGCAGGGTTTCGTCTTGTCGGAGCTGTTTTTCCAGCTCGGCTTGGTACGGAAAAATTCGATGCACCAAGAAGGCAATATGTCCA
Source organism: Armatimonadota bacterium (assembly GCA_043770615.1). Lineage (GTDB taxonomy): Bacteria > Armatimonadota > Fimbriimonadia > Fimbriimonadales > Fimbriimonadaceae > Fimbriimonas. The sequence goes on from JAYVHY010000290.1 coordinate 1,372, forward strand.
TCTCGGTCTTGCGCTTCGCCACGCAGGGTCACATACGGGTTGCAAATGACATGGTGCCCATCGCGCAGATATGTCGCATCAAAGCAGGTCACGTTGAGAAGTCCGGTTTCATCTTCGAGGTCGAAGAATAGCACTCGCTTGCCGCTCTCGGTGGGTGGAAAGCGTAGCCGAATGGGATTGCCAACTACGATTGCCTTTGTCCCCGATGGGAGTCTGCTTGCCTCCGCGGAGGTCAAAGCTCCCTTCTGGCGAACACGTGATCGCTCGAATGCCATCAAGTGTTGTTTGATGTCCAGTCCTAATCCGCGTCGGTCCTGGATCGCTCGCTCGAACACATTGAAATCGTCAATGTTGTGAGGCATTTGTGGCTCTTGAATGCTGAGGGGAAGATCGCAATCAACGTTTGCCGCGAATCGCAAGGCTCGGGGGATTGCCCACAACATGGCTCTGCGATTATCGTGCAACGAGTCGAGTGAGCCACATAGAATCAGTTTTTCTAATTCATCTCGATGGGGTCGCACTCGGGCGACAAAATCGAAAAATGACCCGTAAGGGCGCGAAGCGACAATTCGATCCAGTGTCGCTCTTGAGACATCCCGAATCTCCTTGAGCGAAACCCGAATTCCGTTATTGGGAACCCGGATTTTAGGATCATCGTCTGCCACCAAGTCTTCGACTCGGTACTTGAGGTTGCTCTCATTCACGTCGGGAGGCAAGATTGTCACTCCTCGACAGCGCGCTTCGTTAACTAGGGTTCGAGGTCCATAGTAACCAGCTGGCTGGGCGTCCAACAGGGCGGCGAAGTACTCGGTCGGGAAGTTCTGCTGACAGTAGATTGAACGTACCGAAATCTCGGCAAAAGCCAGAGCGTGCCCTTCGGCAAACCCGTACCCCTGGAACTGGGAGACCAGCCCGTAGACCTCTTCGGCGACCTCGGGTGTATGCCCGTTGGCGACAAATTTTGCCACCACTTCACCGTGAATCTTGGCGACGTGCTCTTCCTTTCGTTTTTTGTAAATGTCTTCTCGAATCTGCTCTGCCTCTCCGCAGGTGAAGTTTCCGAACCGCTGAAGGAGCAAGTCAACCTGCTCCTGAAACACGATAAGCCCGTAAGTATCCTTGAGGATTTCTTCGAGTAGCCAATGAGAATAGGTGAACGGTTTGCCCTTCTTACGCAAGATAAGTTCGTTGAGCTTGACCGCTCCACCAACGCCGGGGCGGATTCCCGCTTGGACCAAGCTGGCATCTTTGAGGTCTCGGGTTTGGATCCGCACATGTGCTTGACGCATTGCGGGCGACGCCGATTGAGGAATGCCGATGAGTTCGCCCGCCCTCATGGTTCGGTACACATCCTCATCATCCAAAGGGAGGTTTGTGACCGAGAAGTCTGGAGACTGCATGCGGACACGCTCCTGGGCATCCGACAAGACGTCGTTTCCGCGCAGGCATAAGATGTCGAATTTGTCGAAGAAGTGCTTCGTGCTGCGCTTGTCCCACTGAATGATCTGCACTCCGGGTACTGCGGAGGGAAGAACTGGCACGGTGTAGCAGATCGGTTGGCTTGAAATAATGACTCCGGAAGAGTGGGAGCGGAGATTGCGGGGGACGTCCATCAGGTCTTTGGCGAGACGGAAAACCCACCGGAAGCGTTCGCGAGGAATGTGGCTATTCCTCAGTTCCGGCTTTGAATCAAGGGCGCGTTCGATACGATCGGGACTGACGCTACCGTGCAATCGTTTGGCAAGGTAATCGAGATCTTCTTGGGGGATACCGAGGACTTTTCCGACTTCGCGCACAATACCTCGGGTGTTGTAGGTGCCGATTGCGCCGACGGTTGCCACACGATCATAGCCGTACTTTTGCGAAAGATACCCGCGTACGTCGTCTCGGCGGCGGGCTTCGAAGTCAATATCAATGTCGGGGCGTTTGCTTCCGTCTTCGGGAAGGAATCGGTCGAAATGAAGGTCGTGCTCAAAACCATCAATGCGAGA
>JAYVHY010000291.1:0-3359 GCA_043770615.1 Armatimonadota bacterium
CCGGTGTTGGTTGAAGCGCCTTGGGCAAGATCGTTTGCCGTAGCGGAAACCATAGAACCGAGTCCAAACTGAACTCCCGTTGGGGTCTTGAAGTTTCCACCAACCGATGTACCGGCGGCTTGTACCGTCTGATAAACCAAGTCGTGAAACTCAGCACGTTGGTGCTTAAATCCGGTGGTGTTGACGTTCGCGAGGTTATTCGAGATGACGTCCAGATTAAATTGTTGGGCAACCATTCCGGTTGCGGATGTATTTAACGATCTTAACATGGCGGCTATTCATTGTTTTTGCCATCCTTTGCATTTCTTCAGCCTCGCATCCTGCTCAGCTAGTCATGGTTCCAGTTAAGGAACTAACGTCGATTTAAAAGTTCAAAGAGCTTTCCGGTCATTTCGTCTTGGGTCTGAATTGACTTTTGGCTCATCTCGAAAGAGCGTTGAATTTTGATGAGGTCAATCATTGCCCCGACCGGCTCAACATTGCTACTTTCGATAGAAGCAGTTGCGAGCGATACGTCGGGCATTATTTGAGCATTTCGACTGACCCAAAGGTTTGCGCCGGCCTTCGAGAACGATCCGTTATAGATTCCCAATGTGGCGACAACGTTATTGCCTTGATGAACTAGCCCCAGTTGATCAATCTCAACTCGTTCTGTTCCGGGCAACGAGATCTTCTGCCCTTGATCATCGAGGACGGGTAGACCTTGTTTCGAGACAAGCTCGCGGTCAGCATTGATCGAGAAAGAACCATTCCGGGTGTAAACGGTCTTTCCGCCTTGTTGAACGGCGAACATTCCTTGCGGAGTTCGAATCGCACAATCAAGGGGATTCCCAGTCGATTTGATCGTGCCTACGCTTCGATCAACCGAACTAGCAACGGCCTCCGGACCATTTCCTAGGCTTCCGATATACGGTCCGTTTCCACCATTTCCGTACAGTCGTTTCACCATGACATCCGAAAATGTCAAAGAGTCTCCCTTGTAGCCATCGGTGGTTGCGTTTGCAAGATTGTTCGAAACGACATCCATCCATTGGGTAGTCGTCATCATTCCTCTTGCTCCGGTATATATTCCTCGGTTCATCCCACAATAGGCATCGGCAGGTATTTCTGCGAGCTTAGGGGCAGAACTTTGCAATCTACTTTAGGTTTGGGAAATCGTAGGTTAGAGCTGGGATTTTTGCTAGGTAAAGTTCGCTTTTTAGGCTGACCGTTGTTCCATTCACAGTCATTACAGCGGAGATTCTTGTTTGAAGAATTTATCCGACCATCTGGAACGAAGAGTAAAGAGCTTTATTAGGACTTGAAGCCAAATTGCCGCTGCTTGGCGTAGTACTCGGCATCGCCCAAGAGAGCCCTTATCCGTGCTTCGGTCGAAGGGTGGGTACTCATCAGGTCGCGGTGCTCTTCCATCAATTTGAGCGGATTCACGATATACATGTGCTGGGTGGCTCGGTTGGCTGCCTCCAAGATATCGGCATCATGTGAGATTTTTTGGAGCGCACTGGCGAGCCCCTCTGGGTAGCGGGTCATTTCGGCGGCGCTGGCGTCAGCCAAGTATTCTCGCTTCCGACTGACCGCCATCTCCAGGAGCCAACCCATGATCGGAGCGGATAGCGCCAAGATGATCCCCAAGACCAGAAACACGATTCCTAGCGGATTATTATTGTTGTTGTCATTGTCGCTCGATCGTGACCGACCCCAAAATCCCCATCTTAGCTGGGTTTGAAGGACATCGGCAAGCAAAACGATAAGGCCAGCCATGGTCGAAACCGTAGTCATGTACCGAATGTCGTAGTTGCGAATATGGGAAAGCTCGTGGGCCATGACTCCCTGAAGCTCATCTCGATTGAGCTTGGCAAGTAGCCCAGTCGTCACGCAAACTACTCCGTTTTGTGGATCGGGACCGGTGGCAAACGCGTTGGGCGAGTAGTCGTCAATGACAAAAATCTTGGGCATTGGTAGTCCCGCGGCGATCGCCATTTCTTCAACTACGTTTCGCAAGACTTGATCTTCGTGGGTTGTTGCTTCCCGTGCGCCCGAAATACTGAGGACGATTTTTGAACCCCAAACCTTGGAAATAAGTGAGCAAAGCAGGGCAAGACCGAACGCACCCGCCGCACCGTATGGCCAGTAGGCGGGTTTCCACAATCCGACGATTGTCGCTCCCAGCACGGTGATGAGAAGCACCATGCCACAAACAAGCAGGAAACTTCCTCGCTTGTTTGCATCTATTTGCTCCCGAAGAGTTTTTCTCATCTCCCGCTTAAAGGTTACGCCAACGAAGCAGAGAAAGGTTCATGGAAGGAGAAGTTATTGCGATCTAGCCATTCGCTTGATTGCAATAACTTTGGTTAACTTAGTGCTTTATTGAGAATTGCCGCCATCCGGAATCCCGCCAAAACCGCTTGCTTTCGGCAGACGGCCGATGATTCAAAGAGGTACTGCATATCGGGTCGCTCGCCTGGTTTCAGCTTTCCGTATACCAATCGATCAGCCATTCTTGCGCCTGACTTGATCCAACTCATCGGTTCAAGATCCTTGACCGCATCAGCCGAGGGAAGGAGTCCGGCATCGGTGGACCATCGCTCAGTAACCTTTTCGACATTTGGATTCTTGCCCTTTTCTCGCTCCTCACCGATTGCTCGGCCGATGCCACCATCCCAAAAGCTATGGAGGTTCGTTGGCTTCTCACCATCTGGCGAGGTGATCTTAAACTTGTTTCCCCCGGCATCGCCATTTGCATCGTGTTCGTGGCTACTGACGCAGTGGAGGGGTTGGTGAAGGTCTCCGACAATGTGGTTAATCCAATAAACCCACCACGCTGCCATTTTCGGATTAGAAACTCCATTGGCGTTGAGTTTGGTGAGCTCAGAAATTGCCAATTTAACCGCAACTTCGGCGTTTGAGGAATCAACCTCTGGGTCCTTGCCCGACACTCGGATAGGAATGTCGTAGTAATGCCACGTTTTGCACCGAGTTCCTTCCTTACCGATGGACTCGATGTTCGGATTGAAGCGGGAATTCATCGCCGGAATGATGTCTTCGTAGATCGTGTTCATATTCCCCTTCATGTAATCGCAGAAGGTTGAGGAATTTCGGAACGAGTCTCGAACATCGCCACCGACAACTCGGAACGAAGTCTCCCCGGCGTCAAGAATTTTCGCCAACTTTGCTTTGGCCGTTGGAGTCAGTTTGGTCCAGGCAATATCGGCGATCTGCTTGTGTCCATCTCCGCCCCACGCAAAAAGTATGGACGGAACGAGGGCAACTAAAACGGGAAGAAAACGCATAACCAGATTATGAAACGATCTTGGCATGGAAATGTTCCGGTTTAGAGTTGGCAAATTGCCCTCAGTTCA
>JAYVHY010000292.1:0-3353 GCA_043770615.1 Armatimonadota bacterium
GATATCATGGCTAGATCGGCGTTTCGCTTCGTTTCGGTGTTGGTCTTTCCAATTTCGAGAAGGAACACCCGACCGCTGTCCGTGACTTTGGGCCAGACATTTCCGTAGCTTTGGCGGTTCATTAGCTGGACCTCAATTGGCTTGCCTCGGTCTGAAACGGTTGAAGTCAGCATGATAGTTACAACTGTTTGATCCCATGCTGAGTTCTTTTTCGACCAATCTCGCCCCTCCACCGTGACCTTGAAAATTCCGTTCGGGGAAGAGCTACTCCTGGTCCAAACGACATCTCTTTTGTCTTGGTCGAAAGCACCAAGGGTGCGACGAGCCGCTAAGCCCGATTTCACTGTTGCATTTGCACTATCAAAAACGTAGTTTTTGGCCTTGACCACGACTTCAAAACGCTTTCCGTTAGAATCGAAAAAATCAAACTTGTCCAACTGTTTTGTGTACAAGTTGGGAAATTTGTGCGGCAACTCTGTCCAGCCAACTGCTCCATTCCACGATACTTTCGGCACAATGCTTTTCTTGGCTTCAACTACTGAACGATAACCTCCCAGCTTCATCAAGTCCACTCGATAAAAGAGCTTCGCTCCTTCTCCTATTTCAAACCATGCCCTACCATTGATATCGTCTGCGTCAAACATCAAAAAAGCCAAGTAGCCATTTGGCGTCAAGAGAAATTGATCTGGAACTCCAGTCAATATTCGCTCTTCCAACCCGGTAATCGATGCAGGCTCATTGTTCACTGGAAATGATCGGCCACTGATGATCAGGTTTGAATCGGGGCTTGAAGGCTTCTTACTTTTTGAAGTAACCAAGAATGTGTATTGGCTCAAGTCTTCGATTGGCTTAATCGTGGGATCAGCCAGGTCCGGATGGCGCAAAATATCCTCAAAGAAAAACCTAGGATGGCTTGGTGTAACCGACGTTTCGAGAGCAAGCATTGGACTTCCCGCTCTGCGTACCAAAAGAAGTTTATGTTCATTCGAAAGCCCCTTATTGAGACTCAAGAGTTCGCCAAATCCATTTCGAAAGGTCTCAGCGATCCCAGAACTAGATGATGACTTCGGCAATCCCGACGAAAGGAATGTGGCCCCCGAGATAACTCCATTTCTGTCGCCTGCCCAAATCTTTTCTCCACCACCTGGTCCAGTAAAACTTTGGGTCTCAATCCAAACAACTCCCGATGGCGAAATCCAGTGTTGCTTGAAATGCTCCATCCGTCGGGTATGCCAAAGCGACTTCCATTTGAGCCCCCGACCAACTTCATACCAATAATCAGTGTAGGGAGTTGGCCTAATACCCTGGACAATCGAGGTATGAGAACGAAGCCGGTACGAAGGTGCTCCTCGTGAAGTGAACTCGGCAAAGGCATAAATTCCTCCTAAGATCGCAAGTGCAACTACTGGCCAAATCCGATTCATCTATTCGTTAGTGTACAGGTACTTCCGAAAAGGTTCAACTAAAATGTTGACTCATTTATTCGGATGGAAACGAAACCAAATTGGGCAAAAGCGGACCGCGAGAGGATCAGCGGAAACGCGTGGGTTCCGGTTTCCTGGACCAGAGCTTTGACTCCGGCCCAGTGGCTAACCTAAATTGGGCCGGACGGAGGGGCCGTGGCTCCCATTTGGTCAATAAACGCGTAGAGGTCGGCTTTCTTATAGCCAAAGAATCCTCTTGGAGCGCCAGCCTCTTTCAGAACTTTGCCAGCCATCGACTGGACAACGATGTACCCAATCGCACCGCAGCAAATTGCAGAATTGAGACCAATAAGGACAGAGGCGATAATATGACCCGAAGGCTGCCAGCCAAGGCCTTCTCCCACCTTTTTAGTGTGTGGCAACGTCAGAAAGACGACAAGAACAAAGGTCGCAATGAGGATCCCAATGATAATGGTCCAATTTGGATTTGTTGCCCGACTCATGGAGTTTACGGCGAGATTGAGGACGACGTTGATCACGAACACCGTATTGAGACCAAAGTAGCCATCGGCGAGCAACCGAAGCCTAGTGGCATCGGCGCCACCGCCCGAGCGTGGGTAATTAACGTAAGGACTATTTGGAGGAATATTTGACATTATCTTGGATCAAGACGGATGTCAATTCCCAAAAGTTGGACTAAATTGCAATCAAATTATTTCGCAGCCTTTCCGCGGGCGCCAACGTTCTTGGAAACTGGCTTCTTCATCTTCTTGTCGCTCTTCAAAACGACCGGTTTCTCGGGTTCAACCGGAACTCGAGGAAGTCTCCGAACTTTCGGAATAGCGATTTCTCGCTTTCCGCTCAAATACTCCGCCGTCATGGTCTTACATTTCAGGAATTCCTTGACTGTTCCCGCTGCCACAACTAGTCCGCCATGTTCTCCGGCACCCGGACCAAGCTCGAGCAAGTAGTCGGCAGCCAGCATCGTTTCTTCATCGTGCTCGACGACCAGAACCGTGTTTCCAAGCGACTTGAGTCTTTCAAGCGTCTCGATTAATTTCTTGTTATCACGTTGATGCAAGCCAATGGATGGTTCGTCCAAAACGTACAAGCACCCCATTAGCCCTGAGCCGATTTGGGTTGCAAGACGTATCCGTTGAGCCTCGCCGCCGGAAAGGGTTCTGGCATTTCGATCGAGGGTCAGATAACTAAGGCCAACATCGAGGAGGAACTTGAGCCGTTCTCCAATTTCTTTCACCGCTCGCTCGCCAATCGTTAGTTGACGTTTGGTGAGTTTGGCCGGCAGCCCGACGAAGAAGGTAACCGCTTCAGCGATCGACATCTTGGTTATCATGCTCATGTCATGGTCAGCCACTTTAACTAACAACGATTCTGGCTTAAGTCTTCGACCAGCGCAGGCAGGGCATGGCTTGGTACTTTGGTATTGTTCCAGATCCTGCTTGACCCAATCGCTCGTGGTTTCCTCAAATCGCTTTCGAAGCGAAACTAGCACGCCTTTCCACTCTTGTTTAAACGTCCGCTCGGTGCGACCGTACTTCATTTTTACTTCGATCGGTTTCTTCAGCCCGTGCCAAACTGCATGCATGCCTTCCTCGGGAATCTCAGAAATGGGAAGAGAAGCATCAAACCCCATCTCCTTTCCAACGGCGTCCAGCATTTCTGGCCACCAATCTTTCACTTCCCCCGACTTGTAAACAAACGGCAAAATTGCTCCGTTCCTAAGTGGCTTCGAGTGGTCGGGAGCTACCAACACCGGGTCAAATTCGGTTCGAGTACCAAGTCCCATGCAGTCCGTACAAGCACCGTAAGGCGAGTTGAACGAGAACATTCTGGGCTCGAGATCGGGCATTGAGTAGCCGCAGACCGAACAAGCATAGGCTTCGCTAAACAACAAGTCTGACCAGCCCT
>JAYVHY010000293.1:0-18095 GCA_043770615.1 Armatimonadota bacterium
AGACCTAGGTTTGGCTTCGTCTTTTGTCATCTACGATATTGTTTTGGAATGCGGTCGCGCAAACAAATGTCCTTTTCACTCTTCGAGCCACGGAATACCGCTGTCTGAGCTGGGCTCGATTGTACGACTTCGGGATCGAGTACGGTTTTCTAAGGCTCTGAATCAGGTACACGGGGCTTTTGATAAGAGCCTTGACCTCGACGAAGCTAGAAGTGAAGCATTGACCTTTCTCGCGATCATTACCGCAGGCATGCTTGAGGCGGGTGGTTCGCGTTCGCTGCACAAGATTCAGCTAGAAGCCGCCAGATCGTACGATCAATGCGAATCGATTGAAGAACTGAAGGAATCATTCAGAACCATGGTTGATAAAGTTGTTGGGGATTGGCTCAATACCGATGAAGTGCAGCCAAGGATCGTGGAAAAGGCCCTGTCAGTGGTCGATCGACACTTTGCCGCAGAACTATCCGATGACGATGTGGCAAACCAAGTGGGAATGAGCACATCACACTTCCGATTCTTGTTTAAGCAGGCGGTTGGTAAACCTTTTCACCAGTACCTTATTGCTACCAGACTCGAAAAGGCAAAGATCATGCTCGAAGAAGGGCAGGGAAGTGTTTCGGAGATTGCCTCGGCGGTCGGATTTTCGGGTCTTGCGACCTTTAGTCGTGCCTTCACTCAGCGATTCAGCGTTAGTCCATCGGAATTTAAGAAGGTGAGGGGTTTATGATTGATGTTAAGGGTCTCAGTCATTCGTTTGGCAACACTGAAGTTCTTAGAAATATCTCGTTGTTCGTAGGGGAAGGGGAGATTATGGCCGTCATGGGAAGCAGTGGTGGTGGAAAGACCACTTTACTTCGCTGTATTTCGGGTCTTATTAAGCCCTCAGAGGGCTCGGTCGTTGTTGATGGCGTCAATGTCCAGGATGATCCCGAAGATGCGCGAATGAAGATGGGAATGGTCTTTCAAAGCGCAGCATTGTTTGACTATCTAACCGTGGCCCAAAATGTTCTGTTTGGCGTAAGGCGCCATCACAAACTTTCGGCAAAGGAAGAAGCCGATTTGCTCACGGATACTTTGAGCAGAGTGAACCTCACTGGGAACGAAAACCTGCTTCCAGCTGAGCTGAGTGGGGGAATGAAGAAGCGGGTTGGAATGGCTCGGGCAATTGCGCTAAATCCAAAGGTCTTGCTGTACGATGAACCAACGACTGGTCTAGACCCAATTACAACCTATCAGATCGATGAGTTAGTCGCTTCTTTGCGAGAAACATTGGGTGCGACGAGCATTCTCGTAAGTCATGATTTGATCAGCGTTCAGCGGACTGCAGACCGAGTTGCGTTCCTCGATAAAGGTGAAATCGTCTTTGTCGGTACCCCGGAGGATTTCCTCAAATCTGATCATCCGGCAATTCGAGAAGTAGTCGAAAAGTCCCAAGCAAGGTCGCTGACGAAAATAAAGTGAACTCGGGAAATCCTAGGTCGTTTAACCGGTTACTGATACTTGGAGTTCAGGAAGAGAAAAAATGAAAAATGTAATTAAGATGTTTATTGCAACTGCTGTCATGGGCGTAATGACCGTATCAGCATTTGCTCAAGGCGCAGGTCCTGGTCAAGGTAAAGCTGGTGGAGCTGCCGGAGCTGGTCAACAAGGCGGAAAAGGTCAAGGAGGCCAACGACGCGGCGGAATGATGAGCATGGACGCAGAAGTGCTTGCCAAGCTGAATTTGACCGACGGTCAGAAAACCAAAGTAAAGGCCCTTAAAGAGTCAACTCAGAAGAAAGTCCAAGAGTTGTTTAAATCTATGGGTGGTCCAGGCGCAGCTGGTGCCGGCGCTGGTAAAGACAAGGGAGCTGGAAAGGCTGGAGCCGGTGGTGCTGGCGGAAATTTTGCTGGAATGCGAGAAAAGATGAAGCCAATTATGGATGCTTACCAATCTGGCATGAAAGCGATTTTGACTCCTCCTCAGCAAGCAGCCTATGAAAAGGGCGTCAAGGAAGCTCGAGAAAAGATGAAGGCTGGTAGAGGCGGTCCTGGCGGTCCTGGTGGCGCTGCAGGAAAGACGGGTAAAGGCGGAAAGGGAACACCTCCTCCTACTGCTTAAACTAAAGAACGTTTACGGCTTCAATCCCGAGCAAGATTTGCTCGGGATTTTTTTATGTTCAAATATCGCGGCTACAAATTGACGATCATTCCCCATTCTGGACTCTGGTCCGGGTCGTGGCACAGTCGATCTCCAATGTGGATGGCTCCAAGTCGTTCATAAAGTTTATGTGCGTCAGTTAGTTTCTTGTCGCTCCAGATCTCCATTCGGTTTCGACCTAAAGACTTGGCAAACTCGATTGTGAAATTAAGCATTTGTTTGCCGATGCCTTTGCCACGGGCTTCTTTAAGAAGATAAAGTCGCTCAATTGAACAATCGCAACCTGCACCACGTTTGGCGCCATCAACAATGGTGATCGGATCGCTCTCAGAGGCCTGTGGGAACTTTGAGAAAACTTCTAGGGCAGTCGTTCCGACGACAGCACCGTCGAGCTCTCCGACCCAAAAAAAGCCTCCTTTGTTGAAATACCCAGCGTCAATATCGTAAAGATCCCTATGGTAATCCTCAGGACACCATGGCCAACCGTATTCTTCGTAAACGGTTCGGATAACGTGTTGGATGTCCGGCTCGTCGGCGCGTGTCGCTAATCGAATGTTGAGAGGCACAATTCTATTATGAAGTCACTGCTAAGGCTGGGCAATAATAGGTCCGTCAATTCGCGTGATCTTGAGAAATGATTCTTCATTGAATCTTAAAGCAACATTTTCGGCGCTGAGTCGTCAAAGAGAGTATGGGTAGCGCAAACAACTGCGATTATCGATGTCCCAAATGTGGGATGCCAACTCGACCGGAGCGGTCGCACATGAGGTGCGAGTTCTGCGGGATCATCGAGGCTTGCTGTGAAGGAGGACCGACCGACATTCCCGGAATTGATTTCAGCGAAGGCGTCGCCTTTATGGCGACGAAGACGTCTAATCGAAGTTTTGTCAATGTAAGCCCAAGCTTATAACCGGAACAATATTGCGCCAAAAACAAAAAAGACCCAAGTCAACGACTTGGGTCTTTTTTGTAGCAAACGGGATTTAGTTTCCGTCGTCTTTCTTAACGAACGGCTTTCCGCCCATTTCTTTGAGCTTGGCTTTTTGTGGCTCGGTGAGAATCTTCCCAATTTCGGAATTGAGAATTTCGGTGTTCTTCTTCATCTTGGCCTGAAGTTCTTCCATCGTAATTTCTTGATTTCTCATTTGGTTTCCAAGCCCTCGCTGAGCATCACCCTGAGCCTTTTGAAGGGCTTTCAGTTTAGTGTCTTGGTCCTCGGTGATTGCCAGAGCCTTAGCGATGTCCTTTTGAAATACAGCGGAGAACTTACTTTCTTGGATAACGATTTCAGCAAGTCGCTTTGATTGGGTTGGAGTCAAAATTGTATCCATTTCCTTTTTCAGATCAGCTTGCATCTTCTCCATCAAAGGTCCCATTTTCTTTCGACCCTCTTCTGATCTCATGTCTTCAAAAGACATACCGGCATCAGCCATGTACTTTTGCATTTTCGGAAACATTTGTTGCGGATCCGTAAGCGCAGTGATCTTGTCTTTTTGGTCATCGGTTAGGGCTAATTCGGTTTGAACGTCTTCACGACCCAATAGCATGGCTGCAGAAGCGACACCGCCTCCTCCGCCTCCCATCATTCCAAAGCCGCCGCGTTGGGCTTGAGACATTACCGCGATCGCAAGGATCGCAATTCCAATTAATAATTTCTTCATCTTAATTTCCTCCAGTTTTCTTGTCTTTCACTTCTACTTTCGTGCTTTCAGGAGGAATTACGTTCCCAAGTTGGTCTCGAGTTTCCTTCGAAAGGGTTTTTGTTTCGTCAATTCGCAGTTTACGTGCTTCATCTTCGTCCTTTACAACCCGTGGTCGCAAAAGAATCATCAATTCGGTTTTGTTTTTAACCTTGGATGAGCTCTTAAACAAATTGCCAAGAACCGGAATGTCGCCAAGGATTGGCACTTTGTTGGTGGTTGCCGAAACGGTTGATCGAATGATTCCGCCGAGGATGATCGTTTCACCACTTTTCACGTTGACAATCGTGCTTGCCTCTCGCTTGTTAACGATCGGAGCATTGAATGTCGTATAACCTTGAAGATCGTTCGCCGTTTGGGTGATATCCATGGTCACATAGCCGTTTGCCGTGATTCGCGGTGTAACGGTCAATACAATTCCAACATCGACAAATTGGTAGTTGGTGGTTAGAACTCCGTTGGTATCCGTTCGGCTACTGGTGATGTACGGAATGCTTTGGCTGATGTTGATTTCACCTTGAACGTTGTTCGAGGTAAAGATTCTTGGGGTCGAAAGGATGCTGAACTTAGTATCGGTTTGAATCGCATTCATGAATGCGGTCAGGTTTTTTCCACCGATGGTGTATTTAAACCCTTGGAGTGCGGGTGACGCACTGGCAAGTCCGAATCCGGTTCCTGCGTTGCCATTTTGACCGGAAACACCGAGGGCGCCCTTGTCTAGATAATTCCACTCGATTCCAAGCTTTTCACTGTTGTCAAGATTTGCCTCAACAATGATCGTTTCGATCATGACTTGCTCAGGAATCTTGTCAAGTTGACTAAGAATGCTCTTTACCAACTCGGCATAATCTGGGTTAGCGACTACAATGATTGAGTTCGTGTTTGGATCAGCAATAACGGTGACTTGACCCGTGAGGTCTCGAACCGGAGTTAGTTGACCATTTGCATCCCGTCCGACTTGAGTCGTGTTGTTCTGGGCTCCTTGCCCACCAATCCGTTGTTGACCACCGCCGCCACCAAACTGACCGAAGCCACCGCCTTGGGCGTAGATATTGGTCATCAAGTCGCCTTCTGCGGCCTTTTCGTCTTGCATCTGAAGATACAAGTTATTAGGATCGTTTGGATCAAGGGAGCCACCGAGTCGCTGTCCTCCTCCGCCTCCTTGGTTCTGGACTTGTTGTCGTTGTTGTTGACCACCGTTTGTATTATTTCGCCCAGCACCAGTGTTTCCGGCTCCTTGACGATTGCCAAAGGCTGACTTGAGCAAGGTTGCTACGTCGTCGGCTTTCGCGTTGTTCAACGGGAAGACAAACGTTGTGTTTGCAAAGGTGATCGCTTTGTCGAGATTCTTGATGACGGTATCAACAATGAGCTGACTTTCGTCAGTTGCGGTGACTACCAGCGAGTTTGTTCGAGCGTCCGCGGCAACGGTTCCAAAGGATGCCTGGGTTGATCCAAATCGAAGGGCTTGGTTAAACCGGTCTTGGGGGTTGGCACTTGAGTTGGTTGCCCCGCCTTTTCCTCGCGGAGCATTGTTGGTTAAGACGTTTTGGATTGTTGGCGCAACTTCAGCAGCGGTTGCATAGACCAAGGTGTAAACCTTGGTGCGCTGAGGCTGATCGGTTTCTTTGTCGATTGTCTTGATGACTCGTTCGACTTCCTTTTGCTCTTTGTCGGGAGCATTGACGATAACTGAGTTCGAATAGTCGTCGGAAGAAGCTCTTACGGTGGCTCCTTGGCTACTGCCACCGCCGAATGGACTACCACCACCAAATGAGAATGATGTTCCACCGCCTCCTCGTCCGCCGCGTCCACCCTGGTTGCCAAATCCGCCAAAGCCACCTCTACCGGTATTTCCGCCACCGCCGAATAAGGAAGCAAAAGGATTCTGATTTTGCTGACCTGCGCCGGCAAATGCTTCGTTTACGACTCGAGCAACAGATGTTGCGTTTGCGAACTTGATCGGATAAATTTTGAGGACAGAAGGTTGCTGCATTCCGCCCATTAAAGCCGAAAGGTCCATTCCTTGAGGCATTCCACCACCTCCGTTCCCTCCGCCAAAGCCGCCCCGGCCTCGGTCATTGACTTTTTGAATGACGAATAGTTCGCCATCCTTCTTGAGTTCGAACCCTTTGAGTACGAGAGTCTTCTCAAGAATTTGAAAAGCAGTCTTTAACGGAACCGCAGTTGCGCTGGTTATAGATATTGGCCCAACCAAAGCGGGATCCTTTACGATTGTGAATCCGCTAGTTTTTTGGAACATCGAAATGACAAGGTCAATATTCGCGTTCCGGAAATCAAGTTTGATTTTCGTCTTGGGATTGAACTTGGTACTGCCCCAGGAGCTATCGCCGCTAGAACTTCCTGCCGATTCACCACCCAAAAACGGATTGCCTTGGGCAACCGATATGGTCGGGAGCATGAACCCGAAGGTTAAAGCTAATGCACTAATTGAGACGATTTTCATTGATTTCTCTTTATCTTACGATTTTTTCCGCTGTAATTTGAGTTGTTGGTGAATTGTTGGCCATCAATAGATGACTCCAAGTTGTCAGACGAACCAATTGGACCAACCATTGCGTCCATATTGGCTTGGTTTGCTTGTTGTCCGCGTTGTCGGCGTGGGTTGCCGCCCGGTTGATTAAGCATTGGGTTTGCGCCATTTGGCAAGTTGCCCTGAATTGATGCTGGGGGTAGGGGCTGTAAAGTGCTTGAAGGAGCGGACATTGAAATGCTCTTGTCATCGAAATAAACGGTCTTCCTTGCCCCGTTGGGTCCTTCTACTTCAATCGAATCTTCTTTGACGGCAACAAGTCTTAAGCTCTTCCATTTCTGACCTGGTCGCAGGAAAACTCCATCGCCGGTCGAAGCGTTCTCTAACAGTGCATTAGGCGTGCCATCTACGACCATATTTCCGGTGTAAGTCCAGGTTCCTTCGCCGCCAGTGAATCCCATCGGGATCTCGTTCTTTGAAACGACAGCGCCGTCGCCTTTGGTTACGAGGGGAACAAACCCATTTTTGATTGATGCAGGGATGGACTCAAATTTGGCTTCTGAGTCTTCCTTGGTATAAAGTGATTGTTTGGACTTGCTTGAGGTAGAAGACCCACTAAATGGGACAATTTTCTTGCCTGGGCCACTAGGAATCGAAGAACCGGAAGGAAATGCGACGAGCACAATTATTGCGAGACCGGCACCGACAAAAAGGAGCTTTTTTAGCTGAGATGATTGTTGCTTTGAATTAGATTTTGCCATGAGAGAATTAAGGAGTCACCTTTGTAGCGGGTTTGGTTGAAGATATAGCTGTGGTTTCTTTAGGCTTAGTTTTGCTCGTAGTGGGCTTTGCTAGGTACGCCAATAGGCTTACGCTTGCGGTTACCAGATCAGTTTCACCTTCTTGGGAAGCAAATTGAACTTGTTGAATTGTCAATTTCGAATCTGATTTCTCCAAAGATTCGAGCATTGCAGCGACGCTTGCAAAAGAACCATCGACCGTAAATTGAAGTGGCAGTTGAATCATGGAACTGTTTTCCACGCTTTTGAGAGGTCGGAAATTTACGAGGTTGAGTTTGTTTTCTTCAGCTCGCTTGCTCACAATTGTTAGGGCGGAAGGTGTAACTACATCTTCTGGTTCCTTCCATTGATATCGATCGATTGTTTCTTTGTAAAGGAAATTGTCTGACTTTGCGACCAAGGAACGCTGTCTAAGATCCTCTGCGTCTTTTCGAGCCTTTACTGCATATTGCCTTGCATCCATTCCACCGTTAAAGAAGAGTGAAACGACAACCGCTCCGGCAATCAGAAGCATTCCAATCACGGCAAGCGCGCTTGGAGTCTGATCTTTGGAATCTTTAAAGTTGATCATTTCTTTTTCTTCCCAGAGTCAAGCAATGGTAAGTTGCCCACCGGAAATGCTGTGATGCTGAATTGAACAGTTGGAACTCCGTTGATGTCCCCACTGTTCGCATATGATAGTCGAACGTCTCTGAACCGTTTTTGTTTACTTAATCCTAAGACATACGCAGAAACTAGCGCGGATTTCCTCGAAGTTCCTCGAATTTGTAAAGGTTTTCCGCGTTCAAAGGTCACCCCGGTGAGCCATGTGTCGGCTGGAAGGAGGGATGAAATTACCTTTACGATATCGCTGGAAGTTTGAGCAGGGGTAAATGACCTTGTAAGTAATTCGGCGGTGGGCTTAATTTTTGCTGCGCTAGCTTCATCACTTATCGTTAGGGCCATTACGCCTTTTGTTCTCTTTTCATACTTGGCTTGCTCGCTCGCCAAGCTACTTGTTCGGTCCGAATAATTGAACCAAACTGCGCTGGCAATTGTAAGGCCTGCGATAAAAAGCAAATAGCACTTTCGGTGTCGATCCTTTCTTGCCTTATCGTCACGAGTGGTTCGATACTCCTCTGGTTCGAGATCGAGCGTTAGCCCAGATTTCCCGAATGAACTTATGAACGGGGAGGGAAGTTTTTGCTCATTGCCGTCAAGATTTACATTGTAAGCAAAGGTCTTTGATCCATCGCCCGTCATTGCTTTCATTCTGGCAATTTCGTTGTCCAGCGAGTTTAGGTCAACAACTTTTGAAGAAACTAAGTCTCCGTACCGATAGACATCGAGGTTTACAAAGTCGCCAAATCGTTCGGCAAAGATTCCGGATGACAGTGAGTTTTGCTCAGCAGCCTTGAGAGAGAGGGCTTGAGCAGGAACAATCTGTTGAATGACAATGCCTAACTTTGAGCAAATGGCAATGACTTCGTTGATGTCGGTTGTTTTTGCAGCAAACACATTGCAAACGCGACCGTGGTCGTTCTTTTCAGTCGTGGGAATAAAATCAAAAGCTAACTCTGAAGCAGGAATTGGGAAGACATCCACCAGCTTCATTTTTAAGGCAACAAGAACGTCTGACTTTTGCGCATCGGGCAAGGCAATCGATCGCTGGAGTACCAGTCGTCGAGAGAGCATCAAGATGGCGGTCTTACCGTTGACGCCGTCGATGCTTTCTAAGTTTGCTCCCTCTTTGGTGTTCGAAGAGTCGACGAAATACACGCGCACCCATTCTCGGTCCCATTCGATAAACAATTGTGCGGCTAGCGGTTTCTGACTCATTCATTCTCCAATAACGTGGTTGCGTTTGATTCTTCTGCCCAAGTCCATCTCTCCGGCATGTTCGAAAAATTTGATTGCTCGACCCGAATAACCGTCGGGATCGAGTTGGTTAGGGTTACTATCGCCTCCAAGGAGACCGTGGTTCGCCCAGCTTTTCCGACGACTCTGACTCGGAAGCTCTGACTAGTTACTGTGAGCGTGTCCGCGGCAGTGGTCAAGAAAGCCATGTCGCCTGAAACAGTCAGGACTTCGCTGAGTTGCTTGTAGCCATCGGTTGGGCGACTGTCAACAATTTGGTTGGCAATGTCCTCGGTAAGACCCGGCAAAACGCTGAGAACTTCTGCCGTTGCGGTGTTGATATTAATCAATCCTTGAACTCGTACTGCAGGAGAAATTGTCATTCGGTCGAGAACGCTTCGGAGCACGGTTTGGTTTCCGCCTATTCCTGGCAAGTTGATGACTTGGCTAAGCCTTACAAACTGCCGATTCGGTTGTATATTGCGGGAGTTAATGATTGTGGTGGCGTTTTGAATCGGAATCTGAGCATTTTGAGACAATTGTTGAGCGGTGAGGTTGGCTTGATTGACGTTGGTCTTGCCGTTGCCTTCGGGGTTGTAGGCACCGCTATAGCAGTCAAGGCTTACAAGGTCGAAGATAGGGCTTACTGGCTCGTTGTTGTTTGTTCGCCCTGAATTGACGGTGTTTGTTTGAACGTTGTAAAGAACGTCGGGAGTCCAGCCTTTTATTTGAAGCAGCTCAGTTACCGTTTGAAGTCTGCCTTCTCTCGTGTTGTAGGGCACAGAAAGTCCGTTGTAGTATTCGTCCTTGGCTCCGTCGGTTCGTGGAGTTTGACCAGCTTCGCGCCAATCTAAGAAACTATCGATTTGTTCTTGAGTTAGGGGAAGGTTGCTTAGTTGAGCCTCGGTAATCGTGTTGAGATCAAGTCTTGCAGCATTGTCGACAATTTGGAGCCGGAATGATTCATTTCCCACTACGAACGATTCTGCTCCAGCTGATCCGAGAATTCCCCAGTCGTCGTCAGACGTGACTGGATCCTGGGGAGCGTCAGCAACCGTCTGCAATGCCGTGAGAGCATATTGAATACCTGCTTCTGCCGCTAATTTTGCTCGTCGTTGCTCACTTCGATTGATTGACGTCTTGACTGCGTCATTTTGGTTCATTGAATAAATTGCGACGCCAGCCAGTACTCCAGCCAATGCGGCGAGAACAACGACCATTACTAGTCCTCGTTTTCGATTCACTAGAGACCCTCCTGAACCACCGGATTGTCCACAGTTACATCGCTGTGAATAAGTCGAACGGTGAAGTAGTGGTCGTTATCGTCGTTGACTCGTCGGTAAGTAACTCTTATTGCGGCTGGAAGACGAGGCGGATTCATCTCTGTGGTATTCCAAGCGGTATCCCAATCCGTACCGTTATAAAATTCATAGCTGATTGAATCAACGTCGGGGTCGAGCACTGATTCAAGACCTCCTTGGCTGGGGTCGCCATCCGCTGGGGTTTGGTGCCGTACGAAGAGCGCCTTTTCTACTGGTGCATTACCGACGGGAGTCAAACTAAGTGAGTATTCGACCATTCCGCCCTCGGGGCCGTACGTCTCATTGAGGGTTTCAAAATCGTCGGTTGACTCGATCAATTCAGAAGGGATTCGTGAACTTAATCCGGTGAAAACGAGTTGGCTCTGATTGTTGACCCCATTTGGTACTTCCACCACATCTTCGCCACCTAGGAAATAAGAATTGGTGTCGGCGGCCACCGATGAAAGGTAGGCGTTTTGAAGGATTGTTCGTAAACGGTCCTCAAAAAGGGCATTGCGATCATAAACGGCTCGGGAGGCTTTGACTTTGGAAGTATGGGTAACCGCAGTGAAGACTGCGGAAGTTGAGGCAGCAATGATGATCGCCATGCAAACGGTAACAACCATGACCTCTAACAGAGTTAGTCCACGAGTCTTCATTATTGTGCACCCTGCTGAGCATTTGGAGATGTGAAGACTAGTCCACTTGCGGAAGATGTAGGATCGGTCGATTTATCATCCGAAGTTCGCACGATAACACGCACCGTTTCTAAATTCTCCGTTCCGGAATCTGCGGTTTCAAGCGACCATTGATAATTTGGTTCACCGTATTCTTGAAATGAGCCTTCGGTTTCTTGAGTTGCAACACTTCCAACCGCGAGAACTTCATCCAGCTTTTGAACGGCCAGCAGATTCATCTTTTCACGTTCTCTAAGTCGAAGTTCGGTTTTGGTCATTCCGCTTAGAGCGCTAAACCCCATTGCTATTCCAAGCCCAAGCAATGCAGTGGCAACGATTACCTCAACGAGAGTAAAGCCACCCCTTTTCTTATTGTTGCGTCGAGCGTTGCTCAATATTGCCAGCCTCCCATTCTTGATTGACTTCATCGGAGAGAGCTCCGCGCTTGACTTCGATGCTTCCGTTTTGCTTGACAATTAGTGAAATTGGAGCGTTACTAGAGTGAAATTCGGCGGATTTCGATTCAGCAGTACCGTCAGCGAAGAACTTAATGCTCAGGCTGTTGTCTGTTGATCCATCAGACTTTCTCACCTCATAAACCGACCATCCAGAACCCATCGAAGTATCCGTATTTGAAGTTGTGGCGGTGGAGGAATCAGCCGTTTCGCCTTGATTAAATGTTTCAACTTTCAGGCTTTGACTGGAATCATCAAATGTCAGTTCATATGTCTTCCCGGTTTGGATGGCTTGACTCTTGGCTTTGTTCGCAGCTGATTCAATGCTTTGAATTCCACGTTGGAATTGGATGCCCTCCCTTGAATTCTGAAGTCGACCTACGACGATGCTTGCCAAGACAGCAATTATTACCGTCACAGCGATCATCTCGATCAGCGTAAATCCCCTAGAAAGCCTTGAAAATCTCTTCCGCATCTAATTTCTTAAAGGTCTAGATTTGTAATGTCGTCACCGGTATCGGCGGCCTTGTCTTTTCCGTAGCTTTGCAATAAGAAACTATCTTCGCTGTTTGGTCCTGGGCTTTGGTAGGAAAACTCAGAGTCGTAGGAATCCAATGGCAATTTGTTATTCTCGAGATAAGGTCCCTTCCAGCCAGTAACGTCTGCAGGTGCTGTAAGTAATGCTCCTAGACCCTCTTCGGTGGTTGGGAAACGATCAGTGTCCAGCCTGAACTGTTGAAGGATTGAAGCTACTCGTCCTATTTGAGAGAGAGTTGCTTTGTATTTGGCCTCATCTTGTCTTTTTGCAAGTTGGGGTACTACAAGTGCGGCAAGAACGGCAATGATCAAGACGACCACCATCAATTCAATGAGGGTGAAACCGCGTCTAGACTGAGTTTTGATGTGTGCTTTCATTTTTAGATCACTTAATGGATGAAGAAGAATTTAGAATTGGAAGGAGAACGCTTATTACGACGAATGCGACAAAGCCGCCCATAACGATAATGATAATTGGCTCGACAAGGGCAGTGGCTCTTCGAAGCCCATTATCAACTTCGAAATCGAGTGAATCGGAGACCCGCTTGAGCATGTGAGGAAGGTTTCCGGTTTCTTCGCCAACGGCGACCATGTGGGTCAAAACTGGGGGAAATGCTCCGGCGTCTCTCATAGCTGCGGCAATTTGTTTTCCTTCTCGAACGTCGGATCGTACTTGCTCTGCGCTTTTTTCGAAAACCCTATTTCCGGAAGCCACGCCCGAGAGTTGAATAGCATCAAGAATTGCGACACCACCGTAAACAAGAGTCCCAAGAACTCTCGCAAACCTAGACACTGTACTTTTGAGGGCGATTTTTCCAACGACGGGTAGTCGAAGTAGGAGTCCATCACGAGTATAAGCGCCCGAAGGAGTTGCAACCCAAAGTCGATATGCAATAATCGAACCAACGATCACACCAATGATTAAGATGTATTGGTTCTGAAGAAAATCGGACATCTGGAGCAACAACTTGGTCGATCCGGGAAGTTTGTCACCTTGCGCTGCGAACGTGCCAGACAACTTTGGAATGACAAAAGTTAAAATGAAAACAACGACGCCAATTGCAACACAAAACAGAATTGCAGGATAAATCAAAGCAGAAACCACTTGGCTACGGCGGGCAACTTCGTTTTCTTGAAAGTCTGCGAGCCGACTGGCGACTTCGCCAAATTGTCCAGATTGCTCTCCGGCTTTAAGTGTTGAAGTAAAAACAATAGGGAAGTGCTTTGGATGCTTTGCTAGGGCATCACTTACGCTCGATCCAGCTCGAACATCCTTTAATACATCCTCGGCAATTTCAGTGAGTTGGAGATTTTCTGATTGTTCGGCAACGACCTGAAGCACACGGTCAAGGGGTAGACCAGCGTCGGCAAGATCCGCCATTCGACGGGTGAACATCGCGAGATCAGCTTTACTCGGTTTGCCGCCTGATTTCTTCTCGGATCCACCTTTGCTAAATCCTTCACGCGCGGCTCGCTCGTCAATGTCGATGAGGTAGTTGCCACCGGCAGTGAGCTGAGAAACGGCTCCTTCACGGGTTTTTGCATCGACAAATCCGGTTTTCCGTTGACCAGTAGGTTCGAGGATTGTATAAGCGTACGTCGCCAATTAGAGTTCCTCCCTCTGTACAACACGAAGAATTTCTTTTGGTGTCGTCTTGCCGGCAAGAACGTTAAGCTTTCCGTCGCTCAGCAAGGTCTTAAGACCTTGGTACTGAATGGCGTAGTTCTTCAGTTCGTTCGAAGACTTTCTTTCGACGATCATCTTCTTGAGTGGCTCATCAATGACCAGTAATTCGTATAAACCTTGTCGTCCTTTGAATCCGGTGTTATTGCACTTTGGACAACCTTTGCCTTGCTTGAATTGACCGGTCCTTAGTTCATCTGGAGAAATTCCAAGAGCCTCAACGAACTCGACTGATGGTGGATCAACCAATTCAGAGCAGAACGGACAGTTTCGTCGAACGAGTCGCTGGGCGATAACGCCAATCAGGGATGAGGAAACCAAGAACGGTTCTACGCCCATGTCCAGAAGTCGAGTTACGGCACCCGGCGCATCATTGGTATGGAGAGTACTGAAAACAAGGTGACCAGTTAACGATGCGTGGATAGCAATATCCGCGGTTTCATGATCTCGGATTTCGCCGACCATGATTACATCGGGGTCTTGTCGAACAATAGATCGAAGTCCCGATGCAAAGGTAAGACCAATGTTTGCTCGAACCTGCATTTGGCTGATGCCAGCAACTTGGTATTCGACTGGGTCTTCTACTGTGATGATGTTGGTTGCGGGTGACCAGATTTCTTGAAGCGAAGCGTAGAGCGTGGTTGATTTTCCGGCACCGGTTGGACCGGTGGCAAGAATGATTCCGTATGGCTGTGAAATGACTTTTCGGAATCTTTCGAGTACGTCTGGTGCGACACCTAGCTCTTCGAGACCAAGCATTGCCGTACCTTTATCCAATATACGCATAACAGCTCGCTCGCCAAAGACGGTTGGCAAGATTGAAACACGAACGTCAACTTGACGACCCGCGATGGTGATCTTGATTCGACCGTCTTGAGGAAGCCGTCGTTCAGCGATGTTCATTTCGCCAAGAATTTTGAGACGAGAAATGAGGGCGGCGTGCATCCGCTTCGGCGGTCTCATCATTTCGTGCAACATTCCATCTACACGGAATCGGATTTTTACTTCCTTTTCGTAAGCTTCGATGTGGATATCGGAAGCACCATCGCGGACGGCCTGAGCAAAGATCAAGTTGATCATTTGCACGACAGCGGTTTCGCCCGCCATCTTCGTTAAATCGGCAAGGTCAGTATTTTCGTCAAGATCGACTGGGCCAGAATCGTTGTCTTGAGCACCGGCTACTTGGCTTAAAATCTTTTCAAGGAAGACTTCCTCAATCTTGTCCTTGAGTTGAGCTGGGTCCGCTAAAACTGGTTCTACTGGCTTTTGAAGGAGGACTTCGAGGTCTTGAACCGCTGGCAGAGCATCCAAGTTTCCGATTGCAACGACAAGTCGATGGGGTTCGTTGCTGTAAGGGAGTACTTGGTTCTTAATTGCGAATTCGCCGGGAATGAGGTCGATAAGCGCATCTTCAATTTTAAGACCTTCGAGATTGACAGTTGCGAAAGGGGACGCAAGGCCGTTGCCGGTTTGACTCATGGTTATTGTTTGTCCCTCATAATCATCAACTTTAGCTCTTTATCGACAGTTTTGAATAACGCACGATCCAGACCAAAGTTCGCCACAATTGTGCAATTCACTTTCAATTTTGATGCAATTCAAGTGAAGTTAACGTGAAGATGGGAGTTATCCAGTATTCATACGGAACAGCATGGTGAAATTACTTCAAGAATAAGAGGCAATCTTGTAACATATAGGTGTACTCGTATGATTGCCGTCGCTTTTGTTGGAATATTGTTGAATTCAGCTGTTGATCCAGTTGATGCGAACGAGGTTGCTCTTTGGAACTCGACCCTGATTGACTTCACAAGGTTGGGATCGGCGCCACCGCCTTACATGTCTCGAAACATGGCAATTTTGTCTATTGCTCAGTTCGATGCTCTGAACGCAATATCTGGACATTACAAACCTTACCGATATGCACCCAAAGAAAAGGCACCGGGAGCCTCTGAGCGAGCAGCCGTTTTATCTGCAAGTGTGACGGTGCTCATGGAAATAAGTGGGTCACGACGAACCAGCTTTGCGTTGTATGTGAAACAAACCTTGAAAGACCTTGGCACTTCACAGGCAGTTAAGGACGGACTTCGAATTGGAGAAGAGAGTGCCAAGGCGATTCTTGATGCTCGGCGATTTGATGGCACTTACCTGTCGGAGGGAAAGAATCCGGTGAGTGATTTGACTGGGCTGTACCGGGAGTCTGTTCGCGCGGATGTAAAACCTTCAACTCCACTCTGGGGCAAAGTCATTCCTTTTTGTCTCACTAAATGTGACGAGTTTCGACCGGCGAAGATTGATATCAATTCAAAGACATACCTCGATGCATTTGCGGAAGTTAAAGAATTTGGTGGAAAAACGAGCTCAAAGAGGACATTTGATGCTGGTGAAACAGCAAAATTCTGGGCATTTGGTGGTGGCACGATCACTCCTCCAGGAGCCTGGAATCAAATCGCCGCAAATGTCATATTGACAAAGAAACTTAGCCTTCTTGAATCTGCCCGGACCTATGCCTTGCTCAACATTGCCCTTGCTGACGCGAGTATTGCTGCATGGGAATGTAAGTACACCTACAATATGTGGCGTCCATCGACTGCGATTGAAATGGCGGAAAGCGATGGAATACCCGAGACAATTGCAGATAAGTCTTGGCAACCACTTCTTAACACTCCAAACCATCCAACCTATGTAAGCGGACACAGCACGTTTAGTTCAGCTGGTGCGACGGTGCTTACAACCTTGTTTGGAGATAATTACGGATTCACTTACAAGGGAGACCCTCACTTTGTCGTGAAGCCAAGGTCATATAAAAACTTTTGGCAGGCGGCGGAAGAAGCAGGTCAGAGCCGAATATACGGCGGGATTCACTTCCAATTTGACAATCAGGCGGGATTGAAACTTGGACGAACCATTGCGGAAGAAGTGATGAAGATGGAACTCATGCCCGTTGCCCAGATCAATCCGTTCGTTAACTAATTCTAAAACACGTGAAGATGATCGGTGACGTTGTACTTTTCGACAACCCATACATTCCACGCCCACTCCAAGGTAGTTATGGAAGCATTGTCAAAGTTGAAACTTCGGCTCGATTCTACGGGCGCACCGATTAGGTGGCAAAGGAGACACTCTTCGGTCATGCCATGGGTGAAAACCGCGACATTGCCTTGATCTAATGGCATTGTTGTCGTAAATCGAGATACTCGAGCCATCACGTCCTCGGCACTTTCGACTCCCATCGGTCGAACCTTGTAACGACTTTCACCGGTACGAGCTATTTCGGCTTCAAATGCAGCTCGTAATTCTGTGATTGGAGCATTTTCAAGCTCGCCGAGAGATCTTTCTCGAAGCAAGGGCGAAGATTCTATCTCTATGTTTTTGGTTCGAGCTGTGGGTGAAGCGGTGTCAATACAACGGCGAAGATCGCTAGAAAAGATGTGACTCAGTGGTAATGATTTAAAAAAATCCGCAACCGCGTTTGCTTGGGCTAGACCACCCGCATCCAATTCGGTATCGATCCAACCCTGGCAGGCCAGGCTGACGTTATTTACCGTACGTCCATGCCTAATCAAATAAAGCTTCACCTTGAAGTATTTTGCACTACGCAGAATGCCTTATGGTGCCTTTATGACAAATAGGATTTTGCGTTCCCGGCTAGTCGATTTGTCCAGTTTTCAACCAATTTCATCGTGTTTGCGTCGATCTCGCCATCGCGATATTTTCGTACGAAGGTCAACAGCATTGACCCGTCGATTGACATCACGAAGTCTGGAATATGAGCTCCTTTGCCAATCAATACTTTTGTTTTGGGATCGACGCGAATTAACTCGACGCTTTCCATTCCGTGATCCGGACTTGAATCGTTGAACCATGAGATCGGAACGTGGTTGTATTCGCCGGTCTTGGTGTTGAGAGTCCATACATAGTGGTTGCCGCGGAACGAGTAGTGCCCCGCAATGACTTCCAAAACGTCTGGTATCGCTTCGATGATTTCTAGTCGATTGAGAGCGGGAAAGAAAGTTGAACCATCAAGCATCTTGAGGGAAATGGGCTCCAAGTTGGTCTCTATTTGCGACAACTTTACAATGTATAGCGTTGGAATTGCATCATCGGAACATGTAAATGCCATTGTTGTTTCATTGGCGAAGATCAAGTTGGAGTACCGAGGCACTTCGAGAACAGCGGCGTGGTCTGACTCTCGGAACAAAACAGTATCAGGGATTTTTCCGCTAACGACGGTTGTCCATTGGTAACCAGGAAAGGATTGCCATTCTTTCGCTCCCCACGGGGCAAACCTTGGAAACTCATCTAACATCGCTTGAACGCGGAGTTCCTGCGACTGACCCAAAAATTTCGAATTCAAAACATTCGAATGCATGGCGATAGTATAAGATGCCAATCTTGCCAATGATCCTGGTAATTTTGGATACCTGGTAAGAAACAGGCAAACATTGCAGGAAAGACCTATTGCTGAATGGGC
>JAYVHY010000294.1:0-18093 GCA_043770615.1 Armatimonadota bacterium
CGTCTACTCACTTGGCTCGGGCATCATTGAGTTCCTTGCGATCGGAACTGCCGTCAAGAAAATGGATGGTTTAAAGACCGATCACGACTACTTGCCACCTCAAGCGGTCATGAGTGACAAAGACACGTTTATCAATGTGGCGGATACGATGATAGGAAATAATCTCAACGAAGGGCGAAAGCGCTAAATCTTCGCGGTGGTAAATCGCATCCTGAGCAAGCTCTTGATCTGGATAAGGGTGAATCCAACGAGGATGGATCCCATCACCCATGCGGCTGCAGTTGCGTATCCAAACTTGAGGTACATGAACGCGTTTTGCCAGACCTCTAGTCCGATAGTTCGGGTGGAGTTGAGTGGACCACCCATCGTCAAAACGAAGATGTTTTCCATTGCCTTAAACCCAGCGATGAAGACACCAAGAAGGTTGATCAAGATCAGCGGTTTAAGGCTAGGCAGCGTAATATAGCGAATCTTTTGTCGCCAATTCGCCCCATCTAGATCAGCCGCCTCGTATCGGTCTTCCGAGACGTTTTTGAGCGCAGCGAGATACAAAATTGAACCAGGTCCGGCGCCAGCCCAAATCCCCGGAAGGACGACTGCAAACATGGCTAATGCTGGATCACCCAGCCAGTCATTGGTCAGTGGCCAAGCACCATGACCGATAATCTTGAAAACTGGATTTACGACGTGCTCAATGATCGGTGAAGTTAAACTGTTCAGCAATCCGGCCGGGCTCTTGTCGTAGAACTGGCGCCACACAAAAGCGATGACGATCGAAGAAGTCATGGCCGGCAAATAGAAAATCGTACGGAAGAGCACCTTGAACCGAGGAATCTCGTTCAACGCCAATGCCAAGAACAAGGGCATGAAGAATCCAATCAAAAGGGTAAGGATAACGTACACCACGCTGTTCATCATGCTCTTATAGAACAGCGGCTGGGTAAACACCCCGATGAAGTTATCAAGTCCAACCCATCGAGCACCCCGCTGAATTCCGTAGTCTTGAAAGGCAATTACGAGCCCCCGAAGAAGCGGGAAATAGCTCCACATCCCGATGGTCAGCACCGCTGGACCGAGGCAAATGATCAAGAATCTTCTCATTCGCCGACGGTCAGTTCCAGCCGGAATTCGCTCGACAAAGTGAACGGGGTTAGCCCTTGCTTTTCGAACGAGAAAGATCGTGAATGCAACCAGGGCAACAGTGACTGATGCGAGAATGCCTACCGCCCAGCCTCGTTGTCTCGCCAAGGTTTCTGGAGGAGTGTAAGCGAGAAGCTTCTCATTCATTTCTGATTCAGCCGCTGCAAGAATCTTCGATGCTGGTTCTTTAGGATTCAATCGAGCTCGATCGAGCGCATTATCAAGAACGGAATAGACTTGCTGGCAATTCTTGCCGTACGGCTCCGGATGTCCAGTTTTGAAAAGCTCCTCGTTGGCCGCGGCATAAGCGGGGTCGGTCTGGGCGAGTAAATCGGTGTAGCCAAACTTCTTCAGCCACGACGGATTGACCAGGCTGCCCATTCCTAGCTCGATACATTTATCCGTGTTGATCTTAGCGGCATCATCTCCGGCAAAGAACTTGATGAACTCCCAACAAGCAGCGAGCTTCTTAGGATCAGTCACGCGCGAACTGATCGCCCACATTCCCGCGTTTACTTCGTTCGAAAAACCGGCGGGTCCGGCTGGAACTCTGGCTATGCCAATCACTGACGGGGGAAGTTCACTTTGTTGGAGTAAGACGTCGTTGGTATAGTTGAGCCACATCGCCGCTTTTCCACGGCGGATGTCATCGTTAAGATCCTTCGATATCGTTCCAATCGGGCTAGTGCCACCAATGAGCCGACGAAAGAAATCCAGTGCCTTTCCGGCTTCCGGAGTATTGATTGCTGCGCTCCATCGACCAGTAGAATCTTGTTTGACCGATTCTCCTCCGGCAGCGTAAAGAAAATTCGACCACTGGTAACCAGGAGGCGAAGAAATGGCAAACCCATAGCGACCCGTCTTGGCATCGGTAAGTTTCTTCGCCGTCTCAATAAGCTCTTCCCAATTCTCCGGCGCTTTTTCGATTCCGACTTCGCGGAAGAAGTCTCTACGGTAGTACAGGGCAGTTGCGACTTGGAAAAATGGAACCGCATAGACTTTGCCATCGTAACTGGTCAGAACTTTCTTGACCATCGGATTGCATCGCTCCATGATCTTTGGGTCTTGGGCAATCAAGTCATCAAGAGGCCGGCAGAATCCCTGCTCAAGAAACGTGTAGTACTGGCGGAAATTGACATAAAAAATGTCAGGTGAGGAGTCTCCTGCCATCGACATCAGGAACATTGAGTCGTCGAGGTTTCCACCGCTGAAACTGAGTCCTCCAGCATTGACCACCCTTACTCCGGGGTTTCGACGATGAAACTCTTCGAATACCCGTCGCCGCACTTGAGCGGTGATGGAAGTGGACTCTTTCGGAGGGATCCCGTATCCGCCGCCTGGAAGCATGCGAATCGTCGTTTCATCTTGAGCTGAGCATAAACCAGCCAAAGCTAAAGCAATCAGTCCAAAGATTCGATTTAGCCGCTCCATTCCTTTGATTTAGACACAAATTGATGAGCTGAGTCGCGAAAGAAACTTTGCAAAACAGTAATAATTGCTGATAAAGCCCTTGACAAGGCAATATACAAAAGAGTTATAAATAGTAGACACAAGTCTATAATATAGTAGACAAAGGAAACAACAGCGTGAGAAAGGCAGCAATTGAACTAGATAAGGGAATTGGAGAAGCTGGCGGCACTGAAAAGATGCGGGCCCTCCAGATGGCATTGAGCCAAGTAGAGAAGAATTTTGGAAAAGGGAGCGTCATGCAAATGGGCGTTGGCCAGCACGAACTCGTCGAGGCGATACCGACTGGATCGCTCAGCTTGGATATGTGTCTCGGAATTGGTGGATTGCCCAAGGGGCGAATCATCGAAATTTATGGACCAGAGTCGGGCGGCAAGACCACTCTCTCTCTCCACTGCG
Source organism: Armatimonadota bacterium (assembly GCA_043770615.1). Taxonomy (GTDB): domain Bacteria; phylum Armatimonadota; class Fimbriimonadia; order Fimbriimonadales; family Fimbriimonadaceae; genus Fimbriimonas. Next base: position 3,007 of record JAYVHY010000294.1, read on the forward strand.
TAGCCGAGGCGCAAAGAGCGGGTGAGCTGTGTCTCTTTGTGGACGCAGAGCACGCACTTGACGTTGAGTACGCAAGAGCACTAGGTGTTGACATTGATAAGCTCTATATTTCGCAACCAAGCAGTGGCGAAGAAGCACTAGAAATAACCGACACGATAATAAAATCCGGCGCCGTTGGCCTTGTTGTTATTGACTCGGTCGCGGCATTGGTTCCAAGAGCAGAAATTGAAGGAGAAATGGGCGATGCATTCGTCGGCTTGCAAGCCCGAATGATGAGCCAAGCCCTTCGTAAGCTTGGAGGGACGTTGAGTAAATCCAAAACTGCTTGTATCTTCATCAACCAGATTCGGGAAAAGATTGGTGTCATGTACGGCAATCCAGAAACGACTCCTGGCGGTCGAGCTCTCAAGTTCTGGTCGAGCGTTCGATTGGAAGTTCGAAAAGGCGACGCGATTAAGAATGGAACTGAGCAAATCGGTGTTCGCACCAAGGTCAAGGTCGTGAAGAATAAGGTTGCCCCGCCATTCAAGACGGCCGAATTTGACCTAATCTTTGGCAAGGGTATTAGTAAGTCAGGTGACGTTTTGGATATTGGAACGCTGAAGAACATCATCACCCGAAGTGGCACATATTACAACTACGGAGAAACAAGACTTGGCCAAGGGCGAGACAATGCTCGAACATTCCTTGATGAGAACCCAACCGTCTTCAACGAGATCGACAAGAAAATCCGGGATGCATTTAAGGCAGAAAAAGCCAATTTGCCGACCCAAGCCGTGGTTGAAGATGACGATTTAGGAGATGGACTCTAATAATCACGCTGCGCTCCTAAGCGCATTGCAAATGTTGAAACGCCAAGACCTTACAATCTTGGAGGTTTCAACTCGGCTCGAATGTAAATTCGAGCCGAGTACTGTCGAAGAGACGATTCTATTTTTGACTTCCAATCGCTTGCTTGATGACTTTCGATACGCGCGAATCGCGATCGAGAGAAACGAAGGAAGGCGTGCGGTTGGAGACCAGGCTTTGAGAGACAAGCTAGAAAGCCGCGGTGTGCCTCTGGAGATCGTCAACGAGTTGATGGCTTCCGTTGACCAAGATGAACTTACAAGAGCACTGGTGCTGATTGACGCTAAATTCAGCGGTTCAAAATTACCGGGCAGAGTGGCAAGGTTTTTGTCGAGTCGTGGTTTTAGCGACGAGACGATCGAGTCAATTTTGGAACAGATCGAGGTCGAATAAAAAACCCGTGCACCGGGGTTAGAAGTGCACGGGAAAGTAGCAGGAGTTTTTCATGGACGGATTCAGATTTTGCTAATCCGAATCGTGTTGCTTGGTGTGCTACTGTACTTGAGTCCGGCAGCTTTACAGATCTTATCAAGAGCGAATTTCAGAGTCACATTGTAGAAAGAGGCATCGAGCTTGTAATTCGGCACCGTATCGTCGAGCTCAATGTCAACTTTCGCTTGGCTGCCTAATTCGGAGAATACTGCTCGGATATCCATCTTCTTAAGTTGCACGGTTAGTCGTCCGGTCAAGTTAATGCTTGGCGGTTTAACTTCGATAGGTGCGACGTTCGTAAAGCCTTGGCCAGCCGTATTTGTGGGCTTGGTAGCGGCTGGTGCTTTGGCTAGAGGCTTGGTGGTCGTCGCTTTTGTCGTGTTTGGCTTAGCAATTGGAGTCTTGGCGGGCGCGTTTGGCTTAATTGTTTTCGGAGTCAATACCGGAATTCCGGCAAAAAGTTGTGGAGCAGTGATTGGCCTCTTATGGATGTACCAGATGCCTTGCTTCTCTTCAAATTCCATGTCGGTAACTTTGGCAATGATGTCAATTGCTTTTTGAAACGAGATTCCCTCCAAGTTCATATAGAGACTTTGGTGAAAGTTCGTTTCAAGAACATATTGCTTTCCTGATTGCTCAAAAATCGAATCGATAACTGTTCGAACATCATCTCCTTTCGATCTGATTTTGATCGTTTGAGTTTGGGCGAACGTACTGATTGCTAGTGCGAGAATGGCGAGAGTGGTAATGGGCTTGATCATTAGTTTTGCTCCTGATTTGAAGGAGTTGGGTCAGTTGGATAGAGTTTGACGACGTTCTCTTTTGGCTCAGGTTTAGCCTGCTTTCTTGCGGGTTTGATCCTCTTTGGCTGCGATTTGGTTGGAGCAACGAAGTGCTGAGGCTGTGTCCGTCGTATTGTTTTGGTTTCTTCTGGCTTGGCTCGAAGTTTCAGCTTGTTCGCCTTGACTGGCTTATCTGAACGAACTGGCTTTGATGCGGTCGGTAGCTTTGAGATCTTCTTTGATTTCGTGATTTTGGGAGCAGGAGTCTTTATTCGTGTCGGTGCAGGTTCATTGGTAAATGAATGGGCATCCATTCCACGATCGTTAAGTTGAGCTGGTTTATGGGGAAGAATTTTTGCAACTTTTGTTACCGGCTTCTTCACTGTCTTGGCTGGTTTTTTCTGGGCAGGGCTTGCCGATATTGCGGCAGTCTTCGGACTAAGCTTATTGCCGAAAAGGGTTGTCGGATCTCGAAGAACAAATGACATGGCGGCAACAACTGCACACAGACCAGCCAGGTACATCATTGGCTTCTTCAGGCTCTGATTGTTGTCGTGGAATACTGCTTTGGCTGACTGGATATTTCCAGCCGATAGCGATGGCTTAACACCATCGTCTGGAACTTCTCTAAAAAGTGCGAACGCCGCCAGACTCAGACCACCCTTCTTTGGCGCCTTGGCAGGGGTTTCAATAGGCAATTGCAAAGTTTCTGGCTCTGGTGCTTCGCGATAAGCAAAGGCTGGAGCGACGACAGGTATTTCAGTGGATTCAGACTTGATTCTTGAACTGTCCTTCAGTTTTTCCCTTAGCGACATTCGTGCCGAATCGGCCAAGACGCCCATGTAATCAGGCTTCAGGGCAGAGCTACCATTTGTTCGAAGATTGGATGAACTGTCAACTTCTAAGAAGTCTGAGTCATCACTGTCTGAGATCATGGCTTCAAGAGAATCCTTCTTCTCTTGGAGAAGTTGCTTGCAGCGCGCACAATTGTCTATGTGGCTCTCTAATTGTCGAGCAATCTCTGGTGCAAGATTGTCACCAGCTATATAGCGCCCAATTTGTGATTTGGCAATTGCGCATTCGAAATCTGTAACTGACATGTTTAAACCCCTTTTCAGGCGGGATCTTATCGGTCCCACTAAATCTATCGGACTTATTCGTGATTCCTTGAGGGTTCAAAGGAAAAATGTTCGAGAAGAGTGTTAGGTTTTTTGAGTTACTTTGAAGGGATTTCAGAGTCCTCGCAAAATTGCAATGGAGATTTTGATAGAAATCGCCGATAAACATAGTGATGCTCGTACCAATGCTTCTTGGTTATTTGGTTGGTGCAGTAGGAGTCTATTCTCTGCTGCTAAAGCTTTCACCGGTGGTCACAGACGACCATGTGGCGCAATTCAATGCGCCCGAGGGCAGCGCGCACGTCGAGGTTATTGAGTTGTTCCCTGCAGAAATGCAATCGGATCAGTCCAAAGCAGCCTAGGGTTGTTCTCGATAAACATCTTGGGCAGGTATGTTCAACCTGCCTTTATGGTGTTTGGCAACTGTCAAAGATCAGTTTTGCCATTTCAATATTACGGCGATGTCCGCTTCGGTATCCAACCACATTGAGCAATTCGATGGGAATTCCTGACAGGTACAAATCTCCGATTAAGTCCAAGAGTTTGTGTCGGGCTGGTTCATCTTGAAATCGAGCATTGTTCTCATATCCGCTTTGACCAATAATGAGCACGGAGGATTCGTCTAGACCGCGACCAAGACCGGCAGCTTTTACTTGATCAATTTCGTCAGCAAACACTGTCGTTCTTGCGGGTGCCACTTCGGATTGATACTCACGGAGGATGTCTAATGACTCAAAGGTCATTTCACCCGGCCAACGAGCATCAGTAACAAAATCAAATCTCCAGTGCCCGGTACCTTTTCCAACGGCGATCTTGATTTGGTCATTCTGTACGAATAGCCTTGAATAAATATCTGCAACTTCTCGAGTCCCGATTTCTTGAAACCCGGCATCGGACAAGGCATTAAAGAACCCGAGTGAACTACCATCAAGACCGGGTAATTCAGGGTAGCTAAGCTCGACAAGTGCATCGGTTATCTGGCAGGCAGCAAAAGCCGACATGATATGCTCGACCGTTCTGACGGTCCCAATTATGGTGCAACGAGAAGTGTCAGTTACGTTCGCTGGTATTGCATCAAACTTGTCGGTTCCGTGCTGAAATTGAATTCCGGTTTCGCTCGGCGAGATGCGAATGGTCACCGGCTCGCCAGAATGAAGACCTTTGCCCTCGACAACACATTCTTGGTTAAGAGTCCTCCGATTAATGATCAAGTGGGACCTTCCAATTCTTGAACTTTCTTTTCTAACGCCCGTAGGCGTTTGACAAGATTGGGAAGGTCCTCATGGATAACGGTTACCCGACGGAATTGTCGCATCGGCATGCTTGGCGCGCCTCCATAGACCCCCGGCTCGTCGATGGTTCCCATGACACCCGATCTTCCCGCAAGAGTAACACCGTCAGTGACTTTAACATGATCGGCGTAGCCCGTTTGACCACCAGCCGTATGTCTTGCGCCAATTGAAGCACTTCCAGCAATACCAACTTGGCTCGCAAATACCCCGTGTGGACCGATTTTTACGTTGTGGGCAATCTGAACCAAGTTGTCAATCTTGTTTCCGTCTCCAATAGTTGTTGTGCCTGCCGTGGCTCGGTCAACTGCGGTTAAGGCACCAATATCGACAGCGTCACCAACTACAACATCACCGACTTGTGGCACGCGAACTTGCTTGGAACCGTTCCAGTAGTAGCCGAAGCCAGCATGTCCGAGTACTGCACCAGGACCAATTTCACAGTCCGAGCCAATGGTAATGTTTCGCAGGAGGACCGAGTGGGGCAAGATGGTCGTGTTCGATCCAATTACACAGTTTTCCCCAATATAGCTAAATGGCATAACGACGGCACCTTTGGCGACGACGGAACCTTTCTCAATCACAACGAGAGCACCAATTGATGCATCTTCATCAATCTGACAATCGGAAGCGACTACTGCGGTGGGATGAATTCCTTTCGCTTGGCGAAAGGGTTTTTCAAACATCGCAAGAAGTTGCCCAAATGCCATTCTTGGATTTGAATGCCTCAAATGCGGCTTAGGAAAGCCCTCGGTAGTCATTGGCACGATAACCGCCCCTACTTTGCTCGATATTGCTTCGGCTAGATAGTCATCGCCCTCAGCGAACGCTAGACCGGTGGGATTGTCTGAATCAGCACTGGCTGGAGCAGTGATGATAAAGTCACTTGCTCCAACTAGTTCTGCGCCGAGGATTTCTGCAAGGTTTCCCAGTGTCCAGATTTGAGATTCGTTCTCCATTCAATAAATTCCTTTGTTACGTCTTTTGCTCCTTCTGGGGCTGCGACACGATTATAGTGGTTGAGGCTCATAAATGTCTCAACTTCCCTGGCCAACTCCTCTTTCGTGTTTTGATTTACTTGGTTTCTGTCAAAAGTTACCCTCGGAATGGTTGGCTGGGCAGACAATTTAGGGAACTTCACCGTTTTTGTGGGGATTTCCTTCAATTGAAACGTGTACTTACTAAAAATCCTTTCAGACAGGCTCGAACTAAAGTTCCGAACCAGATTTGTGGCCTCTATACTTGCTCTTTGGTCAATTTCAAGTTTCTTTTGATTAACGTGACTTTCAAGCAGTTTGAACTCATTTATTAGCTCGTCCGAATTGACTAGATCCAAGTTCCGAATAGACTTCTCGTACGATTCGTCAATTGCTTTGATCTCGTCTTGAAGTTTGTTAATCTCCACTCTTCGCTTGATTTCTGTCTTAGAAAGGTTTTCGCCTTCAATAGGAACTTGATCCTCTATTGGTGGAAACCCGGTTAAAAAGGTGAGTTTCGTGAGTAGCGGTCCGCGCTTGTTTGCCGACTCCTCAAAAATTGCGCGGATCGAATTCAAATATGCGGTCATTTGAGCCCGCTTGAACGGGACAAGTTTTGCGAATTCGACTTTTGAAAATTCGTCAAATTCAGCGGCATAGTAGTCGATAAGTCGTTTGGAGATGGTCTCAATTGCGTCGTTTGTTTCTTTCTCGACTTCCTTCCTAATAGCTATTTTTTCATCGGCCCTCAAGTTCTCGATATTGTTCGGTTCTTCTCCAGGGATAGTTCTTGAATCTACAGGACTAGAAGTTGAAAGTTCTGGACGATTGTCAACTGTTGCAAGAGGCATTCGGTCTTTGCTAAGTGGTACCGCACTCAGATCGACATAAACGTCAACGGGAGATTGGCTGCAACCAACCAGAAAAATCGCAAGGGAGCAAAACCTAAGGTTTCGCATTGAGCGCAACCAATGTTGGTTCTGTAATGTCATTTGCCCCGTAGAGAGCAACCGTCCCTTCGAAAACCATTGAATAGCCGTCCTTTGCAGCCACTTCATTGACCGCAACCCTGGCCTTCTGATAGTTCTCGTCCTTTCGATCCGACATCCAGTTCCTCATTTCGTCAGAAAACTCTCGCAACCACCGATTGGAGAGATCATTCATGATTTGGCTACGGCGAGAAAAATCTTCAACTAGGGTTCGTTCTTCTGGAGTTAAATTGGCTTTTGTCGCCAACTCTTGAGATCGCTTGCTAGTTGCGATGACATCGGCCTTAATCCGTTCAAGCTCGGCGTCCTCGGGTTTCGTTCTTTCTTTTTTAAGTGTGAGGTCCTTGATCCGTGATGCCTGCTCAATTGTAAGAATTCTATACTGATCGATGAACTCGAGAAGCGTTTCTCGGGACTTCTTCATGTCGTCGAAGTTCTTCTTCGCTAACTTTCCGATTTCGCTTCTTTCGATGACACCGTTTAGGTCAACAACACCGAGCTTGGTCGATGGTGTTTGGAATCCGCTACCAAAAATGATGCCAGTCAAACCAGCAGCAATTATCCATCCTGACCAAGCTAGGCGACTAGATTTCATTTTTTGCCAGCGGCTTTAGCTACGTCATCCGTGATATCGTTTGCTCCGTAGGGGGCAACATTCTTATCGAGCACCAATGTATAAGCTTGCTTCTTGCCAACTTCATTGACGCCAACTTTAAACGCATCAAATACCGCAGTTTGGTATTTCTCGTGGATCGCGCTGAGCTCGGATTGAAAGTCTTTAAATAAACCTTGGAGGTATTCGTCCATTTCGTTCTTTCGATTGCGATATTCGTCAAGCAACTTGAGTTCGTCCTGACTAGGACTGGACTTCAGCTCTAATTCTTTAAATTTCTTCAAGGAGTCTTTTGCTCCCGTCTTCAGTCTTTCAAGTTCAGCTTTGTCAGCATCAGTCTTGGCAGCTTTTATCGAAAGGTTCTTGAACTTTTCGGAGTCTTCTTTCTTCATGACGTAATACTGCTGTAAGAATTGCATGACGGTCTCGCGATCTGACTTGAGGTTCCGTTCATCCTCAACCATGTTCTTTGCGAGTGCAACCTGTTGCATGACCGAATTGGAATCGATCACTCCAATTTTTAGGTTGGCGCCTTGAAAGCCACTACTTGCAAGAACGGCAACCATACCGACGGCTAACACCGATGTACCAGAGAGAAATCCTGTCCAAAAAGTTCTATTCATGAATTTATTAATACCTTGTTTATTTAGAAACTGGTTCCAATCATAAAGTGGGCTCGAGACCCTCCCTTATCATTAAAAGCGTAATCGAGCCGAATTGGACCAAGAGGAGTTCGGAAGCGAAGTCCCAGTCCATATCCGTAGTGGAAAGCGGCATTCTTGCTTTGCTCGAAGTCTCGAACGCCGCTGTAGCCACCCCATGCACCGCCATAATCCGCAAATCCGACAATGCTGAACTGCTCTTGGACGGGTTTTCGAAATTCAATGGTTCCCACCAACATGTTTCGACCCCAGAATCGATCTTCGTTGTATCCTCGGACCGAATCATTGCCTCCCGCAAAATATTGTTCAAAAAACGGAATGGTCCCTTGCGCGATGCCGCCCTTGAGTCGAAATGCCAAGACCTCACGGGAAAGGTCATCTTTCGTTCGTGGACGTTTGTTTTTTGTGTAATAAGTTCGGAAGTCAAAGCCAACTTTCAAGAAGCCATACCTGCCTTCTGGAGGACTTCTTAACTCAGTAGGGGAAATTGGCTTGATAATAGCGTAGCCTGGTTCAACATCAAGTCTAAAATAGCTTCCCCGAGATGGATCGAAATCAAGATCTCGACCATTTGAGATTGATGATAGTCCAAACGATCCAACTTCACCATCTTGTTGGACGTATGGCACAAGACTGGAAAGAGAAGGTGCATTGAGGGTGTTGATCTTTTCAAATCGGGTTGAGACGCCGTAACTCTTGTTGTCGGTAATTGGTCGCGTAATGGAACTAGAAAAACCGGTTCGGCGCTCTTGATATTGGCTCGCAGAGTTAGTTCCGCCCGATGTCAAACCATTGGCGAATCGGAAGATAAGTCGGTCGTAAACCGAAGCCCGAAAAGTTGTGTCTTTAGCATCCATAAATGGATTTGCGTAGTCAAGGCTAATACTTCCTCCCACACCACGCGTCGCTTGAGTCAAATTGAAGCCAATGCTCTGTCCGGATCCCATAAAGTTGGAGTCGGAATAGCTTACGGCTCCGGCCAGTGAGTTTTGAGGGTCGAGAACGAAACCTGCGTTAAACAGCCCTGTTCGAGCATCATTCAGGGTCATCTTCAAATCGACAAGACCTTCTTCCCTGTCACTATCGGATGGCGAGCTTTGATTGACTCCTTCAAACCAGCTCGTATTCATGACTCTTTGGAAATCCTTGCCCCACGTCAATGCGCTATAAGGCTTTCCGGGCTTGGTCTTGATCAGCTTATTAAATACGCGTTCCTTGGTAGCTGAAAGCCCTTCTACGGTTACTGAGCCGACGATGACTTCACGGATTTTGATAATGACCGTTGTGGGGCTATATGGGTCGGGACCCACGCCTTCAACTCTTCCGAAAAAGCCCTTTGAGGCATACAGCTTGGCGATCGCATCGCCCGTAGGCTTCATCTCTGAATTATTAAACGGCTTTAAATCTTCTTCTTTGGTACCATCAGCCGGTCGAAAGGTAACAAGCTTTAAGAGCTCATCTGATTTGATGGCGGTGTTACCAACGATGGCAACTTCTCTGACGACTTCATACTCTTGAATATCGATTACGACTTTCCAAGAGTTGCCTGACGTGCCAGTTGCACTTGTTGTGGTGTAGTCAACTTTGGAAAACCATCCCATGTCCCGGATAGCTTGGCAGTCTGTTTTGAGGGCGCCAATGTTGAGGATCTGCCCCTCCTTGACTTTCATGTTTGCTTTGATGACGGTGTTCGAAACTCGCTTGTTGCCCCGAATCATGATCTCGTCGATTTTTCCTGAATCCTGTTGCGCACAAGCAACTACGGATAACGTGACAAGACACGCGATATTGATGATTCGAGCCAGCACTTTATTCAATCCCCCGACACAGACACCTTAAATGTACCTGCGTTATTTATTTGGGACGTATAGTTTTATGGATTGATACGGTGGATTTCTTGTTCGGATACGATATGTGAAATCAATGGAGAACTTATACGGCCTCAATTGATCACTGCCAAGGGAAAAGGAAAGAGCTCGGAGGGAATTAGGTCCTCGTCTCGGGCGGTAGGTCAATCGGAAATCATAAGCGACTGGTTGACCCGGTAATGGCTGGAAGAGCTGTTGGCGGCCCTGAAAGAAGAATCCGTTTCCGATGTTTTTAACAATAGTGACGGAGGTTTGCTCGAAAGCATTGTAGTCAACCCCGACGTAGTCGAGGTGAAAACTCTTTTGTAGCTCGTTGGTTATGCCACCAAAGAGGGTGGGGAGGATGAAGCTTATTCCGGTTTCCTTCAGGTCCCTCTGGATGCTTGAGTTAACGCCAGTCTGCAGAATGCTACTGAGAATATCGGTGCGGTCAAGAAGTTGTCGGATTCGTTCCGGTGATAGGTCGCCTGGCTGACTCGTGGCAACAATTCGAAGGCTTTTCGAGTTATCGCCCGGCGTTCGTGGTTTATTTGGGTCTCTAGGATCTATCGGGTCTAACGTAGACCTAGAATCGGTAAATAGGAGGCCATCAGAGGCAAGTAAGTCACCGGTAATATCGAGGTAGATGTCGTATCGCTCTGGAGTCGTATTATTCTTCAGGGCGGTGAGGGACGTCTCACCATGTAAATTTGCATCTAGCTGCGCGTGGCTGTCAAATGAGGAACTGTTGTACCGCAACGTAAGAGTTCCTTCAGGTGACAGTTTGACTTTTCCACCCGGAAGAAAGAGATCGCCTTTTTCGACCGTGAGGACTCCGTCAACTTTCAGGTCAGATAAGGTTCCCTTAGCAGAACCTGTACCTTTCGCATCCAAATTGATCAAAGTTGACTTGATACTCATCGGGTTTAACGTGAAGAATTTGAGATCGATTTCGGGGTCGATTGGAGCACTATCGTTGGAGCTATTCGTTGCCAGTAGGGTTGGGATAATGGTCTTGATGTCGTCGAAGAAGATACTTCCTGAAATCTTTGGCTTCATTAGGGTTCCGGAAATCTTGATGGGATTTCCTTTCTCGGTGATGATGGTGCCTTGCGCGAACGTGTTTTGAGTAAAGGATTGATAGAGTCCGAAATTTTTGAACGCCAAAGAGCCATCAAGTATTTCTCGGTTAGCTAGGTCAAAGTTGCCCCCCGCAAAAAGTGCTTTGATTTGGTCCGTGATTGGGAGTTTTGCGTCAAACTGGACGGTGCCAAGATCTGGGATGGTGGCGTCTAATTTTGAGTAACTTGATGCCGTTGAAGCTTTTGCCCGCAATACATTTCCAGCCTTCGCGTCATTTTCCGCAGTAACAGAGAGCAGGATGTTCTTAAGGATGGTGTCGATTGGCTTACCGATTATTGGCTCATCATCGGTTATCTTCACCGAATCGAGCTTGAAGTCAAGCCCACCCTTGAGGATGGGGTTTGCGATGTTATTACTCAGTTCGAACCCACCGCTTGCTTGAGCTCCCTTCTCACCTAACAAGATACGTTTCGTTCCTTGGAAGAACTCGGTCACATCTCGCTCGCCGTTGAGTTTTGCCGAGACCAAAAGCTTTTGCTTGGGATCGATTTTTCCGAGTTCAGTATCCCAAAAGAAATTTGCCCCTAGCGTTCCCTCAAGAGACCTGAACTTAAATGTGCCAGTTGAGTCAACGTGAGCCCGGTCAGAATCGGGTTTCACGTTGATATCTCCTTCGAATTTCAATCGGGAGGCAAGAATTCCGGTCTTTGGGTTTTTTCCTTCTGGTGCGAACCCAGCCGACAGCTGAATGTGGCTGCTAAGTTCCGTTTGTTGACGGCTACCCTTCAAATTAAAGTTGGCTTGATTGACAAAAACATCGGTATCGGCAAGGGATGGGGCAAGCGCTTTGAATTTACTTATCGGGAATCCAAAAACCGTTCCCGAAATGTTTAGGTTTCCTGCGTTCTCAATGGTGCCGTCAATTTTTGCGGTTCCGTTCGGGATCGCAAGGTTGTCGGGAAGAGTCACTTTTCCGATAAATGGCAACACAATCTTGTTTTGTTTGGGTCCGACCAGCAATCCATCTTTGATCGAGAAGGTTTCGTTTTCATAGGACCCCTTAAACGAGAAGGTTCCAATATCTTCCTTATCTAATTTGATTGCCGAAATTTCAAAGTCAGGAATGTCAATGAATGGCTTATCTAGCGAGCCAGAAATTTTAGCAAGCGATCCTAACTTGCCGTTTACCAGCTCAAGTCGCTCCTCATTTTCTGGTGACAATTTTAGAACGGGCTCAACTGCGCCGATGAGTTCCTTGAGAGGAATCTGATACGACAAAAACTCTCCGCCAATTGCGCCACTTGCAGGCTCGTAGAGGCCACTATCGATCCGGAAATATTCGGCCAACGTTCCGATAAAAGCATTGCCAGTCCACTTCTTACCATCAAATGAGGCATCCCAATCACCGGAACCAATAGTTGCTTTGTTGAGGAAAACATCGTCGACCCGCCCATTGCTGGTGAGGTTGCTCAATTTTCCGTCATTGATTCCGACTTCGAAAGAACCAGATGTCGCTCCCTTTATCGCGAGTCGGGCAAGGAAATCTGAAACTGGTTTATTATCTTCAAACTGTTTTCTCCCAGACTGAGAAATATCGGTCAGATCTAACTTTTGGAATTTTGCCGAGAGCTTTCCGGTCAAGGTTTGTGCCACAAGTTCGCCAGAAATATCGGAAACTGTTCCGCTGGAAACTTGGGCACTGGATTCTGATATTCGAAACTTTTCGCCATCGTAGGTTATTTTGCCTTTGGCAGAATCCGCCGAGAAGTTGTAGGCGAGAATCCTTTTGGCATCAAACGAGCCGGACATCAGTGGCTTGTCGAGCGTCCCGCCTATGGTTATGTCTTTGAGGTCGAGGAATCCGCCAACTGGACCGGCATAGATGTCGGTAACGTCTATCCCATTGACCGCAAACAGTCCGGAAAGTTTTTGATCCGCAAATCCGATACCTAGAGATCCTGCGATCTGACTGGCTCCCTTCATGGCAGTAAGGTCTTTGAAATTGATGCTCTTGTTGTTTCCAACAAATTCCGAAGCTACAGCGACGATTGTGCCCGGTATCCCTGAATAGCCAATTCGATACCCTTGAATTTTCCCTCCATACCGTGGGTCACTCAGGGTGCCGCTAACTTGACCTTGAACGTCGAATTTTCCGGACGTGTCGACGGCGTACTTTGCCAAATCAATGTTGTTTCCGACGACTCGCACGTCAATTCCTTTCTTTAAGTCGATGCTGCCAGATGCGTATATCGAACCAGCATTTTCGGTCAGTTTCAGCCTATCGAGATTGAACGTTGTACCATCAAAACGAAGGACGACATCGGCAGAATTGAAGGCGAGGATTCGATTGGCCAACTTAATTTTAGGATCAAGCGTGCCTTTTACCAATATGTTTGGCTTCGAGAGCGTTCCGTCTATCAAGCCGACCAGCCTTGCCTTTGACCCAAGGGTATTGGTCGGTAGCCAGCGAGAAAAGTCGTTCGCATTGATCTGCGGAGATGAAAATGCTCCAACAATTGCGTTGGTCTTGAAGTTGAGGCCAAAGTTTCCCTCGATGATGGTTGAGCCGATCGGAGTCGGTCGGATGGACGCCACCAGTTGATCGCCCTCTACGGTTACGTCTCCTTCGACTCGGTTCAGTTTGAGGCCGTAGACCTGCGCTGAGCCGAGGACAGATTTACCTTTCCAACCAAATTTTCCAGCGTTGTAAGACAAGAAACCTTCTGAACTGGACTCGACAAACGAGATGTCCTTTGGTAGTTTAAGCTTGAGGGTTTCTAGATACGAAGGAGTCAGCCCCGAGACTTTAACATTGGCACCAAGAGTAGGTTTGGTTTCGTAGGAAAAGGTTCCTTCGGCCGTTCCGGAAAGTTTCTTATCCCGGAAGTTCGATTTTCCAACGAGTCCCTTTTCAGAGATCGTTCCCGTAAATTCGAGAGCGTCGGCTCGGTACGTGTCCCATTGGGGATACTGGGTTTTGAGATTGACATTGACGAGAAACTTCGGTTGACTCTTGGAGAGGTCAAGGAATAAGTCTCCGTTTGCAGTGCCGCTAGCAATCCGGAGTGGATCAATCGCCTTCACCAATTCTCGTTCTTTGCCAGCTCGAAATCGGGCAAGGATTGGGGCAATCTGTCCGGAAAGCTTTTTCCCGGAAACTTCGATGTTGTCGCCCGATTTTTTGAATCCAATTTGGCCCTTTAGCAAGCCTGGGAGGTTAACGGTTGCGCCGCCCTCGAAATGGTCCGCCATTCCAGCGAAGTTTCCGTCCTGGATTTCAAAATCGTTTTTGAGAACGATCGGACCAGTCTTATCGGAAAGGTGAATGACAGAATCACGAATGCTGACTTGCCATGGTTGTTGAGATGGACTACTGTCTGATTTCTTAAACAAGTTCAGGACGTCAAGGTCGCCCGTTGCATCACGATCAACCCAAAGCTCGGCATCTTTTAGCTGTAATTTGGGGGCGAAATTGCCATCGACCACAATCCCGGTCATGACGAACTTGGGTACTCGGGCAAGTATGGTTCCGTTGCTCTTGCGAATTACGAGTCGCTCGACAATTAAGGTTTGTTGAAAGGGGTCAAATGAGTAGGTCTTACACTCGACTTTGAGTGAACTCATCTCGGGCGGTAAATCTACTTTGAATCCGGTGCCGGGTGAAAAAAGGGTTTGGGTGCACTCGAATAGGTATATGCCGCCACCAACTGAGACGGCAACCAAGGGTGACCAAATCACCAAGAACCGAACTGGTACGTTCCACATATCGGACTCTATACAGGATACGACGAGAAAAGGACGATTAAACTGTTATTGGGTGTTGTTCGGCTTGATCTTCGAGATCTTTTTCGAATTTGGCTCGCTCGACTTCATCTAGTTGTGCCAATCGATCTCCCATTACCTTCTTGCTGAACTCGACGGCATTGTAGGAACTTCGTACAAATGGTCCACTGGCGACGAAGGCAAATCCCATGTCGGCACCAATCGATTCGTACTCCTTAAAGACGCTTGGGTGGATATATTCGACTACCGGAAGATGTCGCATTGTTGGTCTCAAATACTGACCGATTGTGACCGCGTCCACGCCAATTTCGCGTAAGTCTTCTAGAGTCTGGATGACTTCCTCTTTTGTCTCGCCTAAACCGAGCATGATGCCGGATTTTGTATAGATTGCCGGATCAATTTCTTTCACCATTCCGAGGACTGAAAGCGTTCGGTTGTATTTGGCTTGGGGTCGAACCATTGTGTGTAGTCGTTCGACGGTTTCGATGTTGTGATTGAAAATTTCGGGCTTGGCCGCACAGACGGTTTCAACGCACTCTCGATTGCCTTTGAAGTCAGGCACGAGCACTTCCACGATGCAGAGGGGATTTTCCTTGTGGAGCTCTTTGATGGTGAGGGCGAACTGGGTTGAGCCTTGGTCGGCGAGGTCGTCTCGGGCAACGC
>JAYVHY010000295.1:0-67417 GCA_043770615.1 Armatimonadota bacterium
CCAGCTCCATTACGTCCGACGAGGGCAACCCGCTCACGGGGGTCTAGGCGAAAGGTAACTCCCTTCAAGATTTGGTCAGGTCCAAATGCCTTTTTGACATTCGAGACAGAAAGAAGCACGGAACAAGTTTACCGAGACGGGGTACATTATTATCTCAAGTCTGCATTAGACTTCCTGCCGGGGTGGCGGAATGGTAGACGCGGCGGTCTCAAACACCGTTGATGAGAGTCATGAGGGTTCGAGTCCCTCCCCCGGCACCAGCTATATAGCTGCAAGCTAAGGAGCCACTAGCCCCAAGCAAAAGAACCTACTGAATTGGCCCTGTTAGACCTACTGGGTTTTTCCGTTCAAGCCGATACCTAGAATGTGAGATTGCGGAGTCGAAGGCGAGGAATAACCTACGTTGAGGTCATGGTTGCCATGGCGTTCGTCGGAGTTTGCACGGCAAGTCTTGCCGATTCGATTGCCTTTTCTACCGCAATGATTGGCTATTCGCAACGAAGGGCTCTCGTGCAAGCCACCCTTCAATCGTCGATTGATGAAGTTAAAAGTTCAGCACTGACAAGTCTTCCTCTCGATGCTTCGAATTCAGCGGCCCTCCCCTTGCCAGGTGGAAGAACCGCAACCATCAACACCACGCTAACAAGAGTTGTGGGAAAAAACATCACTCGATATCAGATTTCGGCATCCTGGCCAGAATCTCGGGGAACCAGAAATTTCACAGATACGATGAGCTTTGAAGTCTATGTCAGAGGTCCCGATGTCTAATAAGCTTCGTCGAGGAACTACGCTGGTCGAAATGCTCGTGACCATGTCGCTGATGGTTATTGCGATTGGAACGACCGTTACTCTATACGCTTTTGTCGTCATTCGTACGGGAGATTCGATTACGCAATACAACTCCTATCAACAATCACATGACCTCATGACGGCAATCGGTGACGTTGCGTCCAATGCAATTTCTTGTACCAACGTTACAATCGGATCGGTAAATGCCCTAAAGTGCACGATGCCAAACTCGGGTATTGATCGCGACCTTGATGGCATTTTTGAACAATACAATCCTTCGGGAGTCTACAAAACGCTGAAGGAGTCGTACACGCCCGGAAAGCGCATCTGGTTTCTTCCGTCGCCGAGCCCCTATAATCATGGTCGCGTAGGAAAGTTTTGGTACCGAGCTATCCGATCTGATGACGTAAATATTGTTGCCGGCGATCTTGACACAAAGTGGAGTTACATCAATGGTACAACGCCTCGTATCTATATTCCGGGAACGGTGACGTTTACTCAGCTCGCAGCAACAAACTCGACAAGGGCGAAAATTTTATTTGATACGACCTTAAATCCCAACTCCGATGTAAAGGGCTTTTCTGGCAACTTAGGAAACAAGATTCCGGCAATCAATCTTACTCGCCGATTCTTTTGGAGGAGTTCCAATTGAAGCAACGAAAGCGTGGAATGCTCATGATTTTTGTCGTGATCATGATTGCAGCGGCAACCACAATAATTGCTGCCTCGGTTGACCTTGGTCGCATGGCAGTCTACAAGCAGAAGCAATCCGAACGAGAGGCAGAATGGGACTATTGCGTTGACTCTGCAATAGCCTTTGTTGTGGAGGATCTGGTGGCGTTGGCAGACTCTAACCAGAGCTTTGCCAAAGCCGTGAACGGAGTCAATCTTTCCGTAACCGCCGCACCAGACATTATGTGGAACTTCTCAACTGGCGTCAAAATTACGGTGACGGGTGCCATTGATGGCAAATCAAGGACCACAAGAGTCTATTCCGGTAAGCGATCAACCGTTAATGTGTGTCAATTTGGACTCTTTTTTACTGACGCTTTTCAAGCTCCTTCTACAGCCTTCAATTTGACTGGTGATGCCTATCTGGATGGTACCGTTGATGCCACAAATTTGTCTTTGACCGGCGATCTATACAGCCCTCCTGCTACTATGCCCGTTGTCCAAAGCATAACTGGGAGTTATTTTGGGCGTCAACCAGGTGAAACCATCACACTGGACAACGCAAAATATTTAGCCGAAGATATCTTGCCAACTTCGGGAAACTTAACACTTAACAATCCAACTGGAATTGGAACTCTTTTTCACAGTGAATTTCGTTATCACACCGGGAACTTAACCATAAAGGGCACAACGACGGGGGAATTGACTCTGTTCGTGAACGGCAATGTAACCCTTGACAAAATCCGAGATGCGAGCAGCGGTACGAACAGACTTGTTGTCATTTGCACGGGAACGGTCACTTTCAATCCAGGCGTCAATGATGCTTTCATTATTACAGCTGGTTCAGTTGTATCGGCAGGAACTCCTGGACCAAGAACATTAAACGGGTCGCTGGCAGGAAGTCAGTTCCCAACTACAACTAGTTCGTTCAACATTGTTTTTGACAACTATTTCGTAGCAAATGGTTTTGGTGGATTCCGATACTACATTCCGGGCCAATGGTAAACACCAAACCTAAAGAGATTCGTTAATTCTGCCGACTCTATAAGTAACAAATCCATGTATTTCTACCAGGGTATTACGGGGAGGGTCAGGTGAGAAGAAGTCTTCACCTTGCTTTCCAGGCAGATAAGCAGTATTTACGACTGCGATGGGTCATCCTATTTTTCGTTGCCGCAATGGCGCTGACGATCCCGAAAGGAGCGTCACCGGCGGCTATTGGGGGCAAGGGATTGGAAGGAAATACATCCATAAACTCGCTGCTCTTAGGCGCCATCATGGCAATCGAAGCCCTCATGGGTATCGCAGCATTTATGGCTATGCGAACTCTTGATGCTTACAAAGCAAAAGGACACCTTTTTCCTGGAATTCTTCGACTTGCAGACCTTGCCGCGATTTGTTTTGCGACCTCTGCTCGCCCTCAAGACCTCGGTAACCTTTGGTTAATCGCCATTCCGATCATTCTCTTTGAATGTCTCAGCACTCCAAAAACCCAACGTGCAGTTTTCTTTACGATAGCGGCGATTATCTTCGTTAGCTATCATGGAATCGTTACGAACCAATACATGTCGGTTATCACTCCGGCGGTCTCGGTTCTGGCAACGGGCTTTATTGGCATCATCTTTTCTAAATTTCAAACCAAGGATCGAATTCTTCGTGAGCGAGACAAGCGACTTACCACGCTCATGAATACGGCGGCAAACATGTCGCTATCAGGTGACGTTCGCACGTTGATCACCAGTACGCTTAAGGCGGCGATCCTCGACTTGGGTGCCAGCGCCGGTACGGTTTCACTTACGTGCGAAGAAGACAATAGTGTTCTCCTCACCGAGGCGGCATACGGCGTTAAGGGAGATTTCGAATTTCCTCTTGTGGTGACAATGGGTGAAGGTGTATCTGGTTACGTTGCCAAGACAGGTCAACCGATCACGCTCACCGCTAAGAATGGCGAGTTCATTGACTGCGACGGGTTTGGTATTCCGGTGAAGTCTGCCTTCTGTTTGCCTCTAGTTAATCGCGAGTCTTCCGGTGTTGGAGTTTCCCATTCCGAGTTGATGATTGGCGCGATGACCATTGTCCACTCAGATGAAAATGTCACGCTTGAATCCGAAGAACTTGACTTGTTGCAAAGCCTTTCTTCCCTTCTTGCAAACGCAGTCCATAACGCTCGCATGGAAGAACGATCGCGAGCTACGTTTATTCGAACTCTCGAATCACTTGCGACCGCACTTGAAGCCCGAGATGAATATACGCGTGGTCACTCACAGCGTGTTTGCGATCTTTCGGTCATGATCGGTCTGAGACTTGGCCTCATGCAAGATGCCCTCGAAGAACTACGAATTGGAACGATTCTTCACGATATTGGCAAGATCGGTGTACCAGATCACATTCTCAATAAGCCAGGAAGACTTACCGACGAAGAGTTCAATACGATGAGGACTCACCCGGTCATTGGGTATGAAATTTGTCGACCGCTTATGTTGAGCGAAGGCGTACTTCTCATTATTCGAAACCACCACGAAAAACTTGATGGTAGTGGATATCCCGATGGACTTAAAGGTGGCGAATTGCCCCTTTCACTCCGAATAGTCTGCGTTGCTGACGCTTTCGACGCGATGAGTAGCCGACGACCTTACCGAGGCGTTATGGACATGGGGCACGTCATGGGCGAAATGTCGAAAGGCGCGGGAGTTCAATTTGACCCAGTTGTGGTTGAGGCGCTTAAGGAGCTTTTGACTGCCGGAGAACTTGACGAGCTATACGTTGATTACTGGACAAAACCTGCAAACGATTTCCCTGAGGCACAAGCAGCTTAAATGTTTTCTAGCACTTTCGATCTTGGTAAAAGCGGTAGGCAATCACTCGGCGTGGACTTCGGTTCTCGTTCGACAAAGGTTTTGCTTCTTAATCAAATGGGCGACCGAATTGACATTCAGGCCGCAGGTTCCTTTACTAATCCAGAGTCAGGAGTCAAAAATGGTGTCATCGTTGAGCCGAAAGAATTCGGCAAAAAACTCGCCGCCTACATGGCGGAAAACTCGATTCAGTGCGAAACGGCGGTATTCGATGTCCCCAGTAACTTAGCCGTTTTGAGATGGGTCAACCTGCCGGATCTAGAGGGTCAGGAACTTCGTGAAGCTGCCAAATTTAAGGTGCGAAAGCATCTTCCATTCCCACTTGAAAGTGCTTACATTGAAGTTTCGCGGATGTCGGACGAATACGATCGAGATGTACCTTCACTCATCGTTGCCGTACCAAAGAAGATTATTGACAGTCGAGCTGAAGCGATCCTACACGCCGGTATTGTTCCGATACGTGCAGAACTAGAAGCACAAGCTATCCTTCGGATAGTAGAACGGAAGCTTAACAAGAAATCTGCTCTTTGGCGAGATGCCTCGTTAACCATTATTGATTTTGGCGCGACCAACACACACATGTACGTTGTGCAGAACCAGCAACTTCAGTTCATTCGTGGAGTTAAGTTCGGGTCTGCCATGTTCCATGATGCCGTTTCTCAAGCCCTTAATGTGAGTGCCGATCAAGCCGAAGAAATGCTTCATGACACATTTACACGGCTCAACGACAATGGAATTCTTACCGTCCCCTTTGATAACTCATTCGCTTTAGTGAACCTTCAAGTCGAGCTCGAAAAGTTGACTAAGGAGGTTTGGAGGTTGATGCGTTACTTCCGATCACTTCACCCCGAGAGAAGCTATGCCGGAATTCTCGACCAAGCAATTTTGGTGGGTGGACTTGTTGGTCTCAATGGGTTTGCAACCTATTTAGAGCAAAAACTCGGATTGAGAATTGAATTTGCTCGACCAATTGCGGGAATGATGACCCGATTTAATCAAGAAACTTTTGCTAATGTATCGAATCGACAAGAAGCATACACAGTCGTTATGGGACTAGCCCTCGCGGGTCTTAGTCAAAGTGAACTATCAAGGAGTCAAGCCGAAGGTGCAAGGGAATATAACTGGATCCGCTCAGCATAAGGTTAAGACGATCAACGTCGAAGTGAACTTGCTTCATGCATGGTCCGATCAACGTGTCGACCTAGAAGCAAATGTCTTTCGGAAAGTCTTCTTCCTGGCGGTAATCATTATCGTCGGAGTCGTTGCCGTACCGCTCTTGAGTATGCAACGCGGAGCCACTGCCGCGCAAGCAAAACAAATGAGCGTGAATCTTGAGCACACACTGAAAGTTAATCGGGACCTTGAGTCAAAGGCGAAGGCAGCGGCACCTTCAATTCAGATGGACGACATGATTGTTCGCTGTCACAAATATTCCAATAGCTACCTTAATGAACTTGTGCAAGTAATCAACGCGGCTTCAACCCAAATGTACTTTGAACAATTTCAAACCGAAGTTACAAACGGAGAATGCTCGATAAAAGTTCTGGCGACTGCCTCTAGTACTGAAGTTGGACGAAAATTCGTAGATGCGGCAAGCAAGGGCACCAATATTATGTCGGCGACCCAAACATCCGTTAGGCAAGGCGCCCTATCAGAATCCAGCATCAAGTTCGATTTTATCAAGAAGGTGAAGATTTAAGATGCGTGGCAATGCAATGATCAGCGAAAACTCGCAGAAGACTCTGGATCGGGCAATTTTGGTCGCTGGACTGTCAACTCTGGCAGTTATCGTGTTCATGCTCATCAGTACTGGATTGAGCCATTTCCAGAAGAATGAAGCAGATGCGAAATTGGCGCTCGCAAAGAATGAGAAGCAGACTCTTGATTCGACGATTGAAAAAGCAAAGCTCATCAGCTTGAAACCAAGCAGCGCAAAAGAACTCGGAATTGTTCAGGTTGAACTTAGTCGATTTGCTAAGAAGAATGAATGTCGCCTCATGGAAGTTTCATCAAGCGGCGAACCAGGACTATTCA
Source organism: Armatimonadota bacterium (assembly GCA_043770615.1). Lineage (GTDB taxonomy): Bacteria > Armatimonadota > Fimbriimonadia > Fimbriimonadales > Fimbriimonadaceae > Fimbriimonas. Next base: position 6,351 of record JAYVHY010000295.1, read on the forward strand.
CTTCGAAATATATCAAGGGCTCGGACGCCCGAGGCTGGAAACAACTTCCCATAGACTGTCAAATTGTTGGCTCGCTAGTCAATGTCATGACCATGATTCGAGAGTTTTCCATGATTTCAATTCCAATTGAGGTCCAGTCGATAGATGTTTTACCCATTGGTCAATCCGAAACTGGAGTTGACAATGTTTCCGCAAAAGTCACATTCCAAATCCTTAAGCAGGAGGCAACAAAATGAGAGTTGGAGATCATAAAAAAGCAGCTGTATTGGGAGTCGTAGCCATAATCGCCTTGGGATTTGTTGGCAAAACCGCCCTTGGTGCTTTTAGCGGTCACGGCTCGAATCAACCTTTGAAAGTAATCAATCAAGGTGGTCCGATTCAAGGTAGCGAACCGACGACCGCGCCTGCACCCGTTGATTCGACCGAGAAAACCCCGAATTCCGCACCAAATCAGTCCTCAGCGATGCCAACAAATCCGGGTCTGATTGTGAGAGATGCCTTTACTAAACCAGAATCGCAGAAACCAGTCAAAACGAGTCAGTTTGAGACGGCACAACGCAGTAATAGTCGTGAAACCTATTCCGAAACAACGCCTGCGAACCCGTTTGACCCTGGAATTGCAGGCAACCTACCACCTGGTGATTCGAAGCCCGATCCCAAGTCAATCCCCGGTACCGATGATCAATCAAAAGGCCCCAAAACGGAGGCAACCAAGGATATCGAAACCAAGAAATCGAAACCATCTGTCGTGGTCAAATTTGAAGGATTTGTTGACGCTGGCAGCCCGATGGGCATCATTTCGATCCAAGGAAGTTCCTTTAGTGTTCGCGTTGGCGAAGTAGTTGACGGCGGCTATAAGATCCTGTCGATTTCAAATGACAAGATCAAGATTCAAAAAGGACAATTTACAAAGACAATTTCAATCGGTAAGGAGACACAGTTCTAATGTTTATTTGGTTTTATTCACCCGTGCCCAAGATTGGGCTCCATACGACTCATGTTGCGCCCGCAAAGCTGGCTAAGGTCGCTTCGTCAAAGGTAAAGGGCGTTTTGCCGAAGGCCAAAGTTCTCTTTACTAGCCATTCAGGGAGCCATGTCCAACTTTCTTTACCGTCGAATTCGAATCCTTTAGCCAAATCGCTTAATTCGATTCCTTTTGGACCAAATCTGAAGTTACAAGAACCGAGTTTTCCGACGGTTCAAAACTCTCTTCCGGCAACCTTTTACGTTGAGCCAGCCCAACCGACCCTGGCGAACTTGGAAAAACTTGTAAATCTAAATTTATCGGATACTGCGCTAGCTACGGTGGTTTCAATCCTCAGTAAGCAGACCGGCGTTAACGCGGTGTTGCTGACAAAGACCGACCAAAAGGTCACGATCAATGTCAAACAAATGCCGTTAGGAGAAGCCTTTCGTCATCTTGCGATGTTGGCTGGTCTCAAGACTCTGAAAGTCAATAACGCCATTATTTTTGCGGATGATGCGGCACTCAAATCTGCATATCCCAAGGAATATGATGTCGAATACGGCGTTGCTCCAAAAACAGCGACGGTTGATGCAAATTCAGGTAAGACCCAGCCAATTCCAATCCCCGAAGTGGCAGATGTTATCCAAAGAATTTATTCCCTCAGATATCAGGATGCGACGTTAGTGAGCACGGCTCTCAAGGACTATCTTCAGACCAAGAAAGTAACCATTACTGCACTGCCAAACACCCTCTTGCCAAACTTAGCTAATGCTGGCGGAGTTTCGATTGGCGGATCGAGTAGCTCTAGTGGTGGCTCGGGATCATCGGTGCCAGCCGAAACCCGCGGAAAGCGAATTCTCCTTTCGGGGCCAGCCGCAGGTGTTCAAGAGACAATGACCATCCTTCAGCAAATGGATGTTCCCCGGCGTCAAGTTGAAATTACGGTCACCATCCATGATGTTTCAAATGATGCCCTCAAAGAAGTTGGCATTTCGTGGGACTTTGGTCAAACAACCGTTTCGGAAGCAGTCAACGGCAATGCCAATGTCGGTACCTTTAGCCGAACTGGTCTCTCATTTGTTGGCACCATTCAAGCCCTCGAAAAAGCCGCGAAAGCCAAGCTATTAGCTTCTCCGAACATCAGTGTTATGGACGGAGTCCAAAGTTCGATTTTGATTGGTGAAAAGAGGAGGTTTCCGGTCGTTACCGGTACAACCGCAAACGGACAGTTCATCTATTCAACTGAAGAGCAAAATGTCGGCATATATCTTCTTGTCGCAACGGATATCACCGACGATGGCACCGTCACTTTGGCAATCAATGCCCAAGTTTCTTCGATCCTTGGCTTTTTGCAGTTGAACGGAGGAAGCTATCCCCAAATTTCCACTCGAGAATCGAAGTCGACCCTTCACTTAAAAGATGGGCAGACCATGTTGATGGGCGGCTTGCTACGGGATGAAGATATTGTCAACCTTCAGAAAGTTCCTTACTTGAGTCAAATCCCGTTTTTTGGTGAACTCTTTAAGAGTCGAAAAACAACAAGGAACAGCTCACAACTCTTGATTAGCATCACGCCACACATTATCAAGCAATGAACATTGACAAGCCGCTAAGTGAGATTTTTGTCGAGGAAGGATTCGTCACTCGTGATGAACTCAATGAGATCCTCGCGCGTCGTGAAAACACGACGGAACCACTTGGCGACCTGCTCATTCGGCTTAAGCGAATCACCGAAAAGCAGAAGTTGCAATGTATGGGATTGCAAATGGGTGTGCCATTTATTGATCTGGCAACCTTAGAACCCGACCCCATTTCTTCAACGATTATTCCGCACTCGGTAGCAGTCCGCTTGCTGGTCATCCCGGTTGAAGTAACCGACGTTTCGGCCTCGGTCGCAATGGTTGACCCGCTTAATCTATCAGCGCTCGATGAACTTACTAACTTGACTGGGCGAGATATTGATCCGCTCATTGCCACGGAATCGGACATCCGGGAGTCAATATTTCGTGCATTTGGTGCTTACGATGACCTTGGTGAAATTCTCGGCGAGGCAGTTCGTGGAGTTGATACGGAAGGAATTCAACTCAAGGAAGTTGACGAAGAAGAACTTGATCCAATCAATATTGTCGAGCTTAAAGAGGTCGGCGATGGCGCACCGGTGGTCAAGCTGGCAAACGCCCTGTTGGTACGAGCAATTTCTATGCGAGCCTCCGACGTTCACATTGAGCCATATCAAAGGAAAGTTCGGGTTCGAGTTAGAATTGACGGTCTCTTGCAAGAGATCATGGTTATTCCCAAAGATCTTCAGTTACCGCTTACATCAAGAATCAAACTGATGGCTGGACTCGATATTGCCGAGCGAAGAGCTCCCCAAGATGGCCGATGTACGTTGGTTGCACCTCAAGGTGAGTTCGACTTCCGGGTATCGACATACCCCAGTGTTTACGGCGAGACCATGGTTATCCGAATTCTCGATAAGAACGCGGCAATGATCAACCTTGCGAAGCTTGGCATTCACTCGAAAGCCCATAAGACTCTCATCTCCAAACTGGAAGAGCCCCAGGGATTGATTTTGGTGACTGGTCCAACTGGGTCCGGCAAAACCACCACACTTTACGCATCTCTTCACCATCTTAATTCGATCTACCGAAACATCATTACCATCGAAGATCCAGTTGAGTATCAGATGGAAGGCATTACCCAAGGAAACTTAAACGTCCGGGCGGGCGTAACGTTTGCTGCAGGTCTTCGATCCATGCTAAGGCAAGACCCTGACGTTATTCTGGTAGGAGAAATCCGAGACGGTGAAACCGCTTCGATTGCTACCGAAGCCGCATTAACTGGGCACTTAGTTTTAAGCTCATTGCACGCAAATGATGCTTCGAGTGCGATAACAAGACTTCTTGATATGGGAATTGAGCCCTTCCTTCTTGGTGGCTCGGTATCTTGTTCGATCGCTCAACGCTTGGTTCGAACCAATTGTCCGAAGTGCTTAGAAGAATACCGACCTGATCCTGAGAATATCCGACGGCTTGGTCTTGATCCTCAACACAAGTACATTCGGGGTCGAGGTTGCGAACATTGCACCAAGACAGGATATCGCGGTCGAATTGGCATCTACGAATGCCTCGAAATGAACTCCGAACTTCGACGAATGGTCCTAACCGGCAAACACGCGTCAGAAATACAGAGAGTCGCAGTGGAATCGGGACTCATAACGTTACGAATGGATGCCTCGGAGAAAGTAATTGCCGGGATTACAACGGTTGAAGAGGTCCTGCGGGTCACGGCGGAGAACGTCTAATGGTTTCTTACGTCTACAAAGGGGTCGACTCTCGCGGCGCGAAAATTGAGGGTCAAGTTACTGCCGCATCCCTGGACGATGCTGAAAAGAAGCTCTCGATTCAAGATATCTCGATTCATGTTTTGGTACCGGCCCAGGGGGCAAAAGGGTTTAAGAAAGTCGAGGCATCTGACCGAACCATCAAACTGGTTAAAAAGAAGGTGTCGGCCCAAGATTCTGCTGACGTATTGTCAAACTTGGCGATCATGGCTGAAACCGGAGTCCCCTTCATTGAAGCCCTTGACGCAGTTATATATAGCGCAAGAACTCCGGTTATCCGGGATTCATTGATTGCGGTTAAGGAAGGAGTCGTCGGAGGGCAAGGGCTCTCGCATTCTCTGCGCATGGCATCAAATATGTTTCCGCCGATCATCACGGACATGGTCCGAGTAGCTGAATCTGGAGGAAAATTTGACCAAGCCCTCAAAAACGGAGCGGGATACCTTGGCCGAGTTGCAGACATGCGAAAAAAGGTGATGAACGCAATGATGTATCCGTCGGTGATGCTTGGCGTATCAATCGTCACGATCCTGGTCCTCATCGTCTTTGTCATGCCAAAGTTTGGGCAGGTCTTTTCGCAAATGAAAAGCAAACTGCCTCTGACTACAACCGTCATGCTTCAAGCCGGGACAACCATACGGGAAAATCCACTTGGCTCGTTGGTGATCGTTTTGGGCCTCGTATTCGGAGTGGCATTTCTCCTTCGATTTGATGCGGTAAAGCGAGTTATCACGGCAATAATGAATCGAATACCAATCCTTGGAGACTTGCTGAAGAGACTCGCAATTGCGCGATCGCTCCAAACCATTGCAGCTCTCTCGACTTCCAACGTGCAATTGCTTTCGGCGATGGAGCAAGGTGCCAAGGTAGCGGGACATCCTGACATTACTCGTGCCCTTCTCAAGGCTCGTGACGCCATTGAGCACGGTAGCTCCATGTATGACGCAATTGAGAAAACAAACGTCTTTCCTAAGCAAATCACTCAAATGATTGCGGTAGGCGAAAAGACTGGTCGGCTTTCTCAGCTTTTGGAAGTCATATGCGTTCAAATGGAGAAGGATATTGATGCAAAATTGAGGGCCCTTGTCTCAATTATTGAACCTCTGATGATCGTTTCTATGGGTGTTATCGTCGGTTCAATTACAGTTTCGATCATTGGCCCGATTTACTCGGTCATCGAAAACATTAAGTAACTAAAAAAGAAGCAAATATCCCCCTAAAGTTAGGGGAAGAAGTTACCGAAGTATTAACTGTAGAGAGGCTTATGAAAAACTTTCGGCTTGGAAAAGGTTTTACGCTTGTAGAACTACTCATCGTTATCATCATCATCGCGGTCTTGGCAGCCATTGCCATTCCAAAATTTGCTAATTCTAGTATTAGAAGTAAGGAATCAGCCCTGCGAAGCAACTTGAAGATCGCTCGAGATGCAATTGACATTTTTAGAACCGATACCGGCGTTTTTCCCGGAACGATTGGTGACTTAGCGGTAACAACTGCTCCGGCCACTGGTCTCGATGCTACAGGTGGTTCGAAAGCAATTACTGCAGCCGATTGGAGAGGTCCGTATGTGCAAGCCGCACCCAATGACCCAACAAACGGCGGTGCCCTTGGCTACGTAACGACCGGTGCAACAACCGGAAAGGTTTCGGCAAACAACTCTGGAACCGCAAGCGACGGAACACTGTACTCAACCTGGTAAGGCTTCATCGAGCCTTGATCGAAAGCGAGCTTGGAGGCAACTCCAAGCTCGCTTTTTCCGTTCGAATCCCGGTCTATGGGACAATTATTGGCTTAAGTTTGAACTTCGCCAAAACCGCATTGAAAGCCACGACTTCTTTGGCTTGAAATGCTTTCCAGTTCGCCGACACTGTCTTAAGGTCGGAAAGTGCAGTCTTTGCATTTTTAATCATCACTTCATTGGGTGCCATATCTCCGGATTCCAATGTTCCCATATGCCGTATCATGGACCCCATAACGCCACCGAATGTAGGTGCAGGAATGACGCCATCGGCTGGCGGGAATCCGCCACCACCACGTCGCCCTCCCCCGCCAGAACCCCCAATAAGGGCAATTTTTTCGTCAAATGTACTCGCTGCCAAAGCTAATTCTGCCACTGGATCCGCACTTTGCAGGTCAGCCAACATCGAGCGAATCTTTGAGACTTCCTGGAATCCATCCCAAGCTTCCCGGGCACCGTAGTAAAGCGAAGCCTGCATATCGCATTGACTTTTGACGTCTGATGCAGTGGCAGGAGAGCGGGGATCATTTTTGACGGTCACCGTTTGCGATTGGCTTTGTCCGTTAACTGTGAGCTTGACGGAATATACGCCTGGAGCAACCAACGGACCTTCTGGAGAAGCCGGAGTCTCGCCAGGGTTTGCATTTATCCCATAACTTCGACTAAATGACTTCGGGTCGTCATATCGTAGGTTCCAGTTAATCCGATTCGTTCCTACTGCGGTTGGCATCGGCTTTGGCACCTCAATCCAGAAGTCCGGGATTGGAGGAAGCGGATCATTAGCGGGCGGAATCGGATCGCTGGACATGTGTCGGACCACTTTTCCGGTCGAGTCGCTTATTTCGAGGCTTACTTTCGTGGGCTCCTTGCCGAGATAATAGTAGATAATTGCCCCAACAGGCGCGTTTACTGCATGGGGTACCTCAGGGGGAAAAGGAGTGTCATCGTTGACATTTCGCCGTACACGGATGGCATCCCCGGGCTTGAAAAGTCGAGCGGTCTCTCGAGCCGTGTTTGGCGTCAATTCTCGCAAAGGAGAAATGTCATCCAATATCCAAAAACTTCGACCATAGGTTCCAACAACTAAGTCATTGCCCTTGACAACCATATCTCGGTAGGACGTATTGGGCGCATTGAGAGTCAGCGATTGCCAATCATCACCATCGTTGATCGAGAAATATACCGAACTCTCAGTACCGGCAAAGACGAGTCCAGGTTTTTTCGTATCGGCACGAATGACCCTCGCAAAGCTTCCGCTTGGTTGATCGGTTCGCATACCTTTGACAATCTTTTTCCACGTCTTGCCGAAGTCATTTGTCCGATAGAAATGGGGAGTCATATCTCCGACTCCATGGTAGTCAATCGCGACGTAAGCGGTTCCGAGTTCTTGATGAGAAGCATCAATGGCGGACATATCCGCCCTTCGTGGGTTTTCGAGACCAGGAATCGTAACGTCTTCCCAGGTCTTGCCATGATCTTTCGTCAGCTTGATCAAGCCATTGTTGGTTCCAACCCAAATGACGTTGGCGTTCACACTTGATACTGAGAAAGACTGGATGAGTCCACCGGCTGTTAGTGGTTGTTGCAGATCAAAAATGGCATCCTTATCTTCGTCCTCGTCTAATTCTATTCGACCGCCATTAACGGGAGGTGGGGTTGGCTTTACGCCAGGCTTGGTCGGAACAACCGGCTTCGGTTCCATTCCCTTCGGGTAGCCAAGATCTGGACTAAGCTTTTTCCAGTGCATTCCTCCATCGGTGGTTGACATCAGGAATTGGAATCCAGCTAGCAGTTCCTTTGGATTTGTCGGAGAGTAGCCAAGTGGTTGATTGGCTACATGCCGAAGCGATGCAGTTGCATCCATATTTGGACTGACATTAATCGATTGTCCACTTGGATAAGTAACCTTAGTTATTCCGCTAGCCGAACTACCGGCATAACTGACCTTTGGGTTTAACGGATCAACCACAATTGCGCCAAACTCATAGCCAGGGTGAGGCAGCCAATCTAACGGAGTGATCGCACCAAGGTTGCCACGGCTCGCAGTTCCGACACATCCGCTATCCTGCTGGGTCGCATAGATCCAGTAAGGATATTGGTTATCTACGGAGATGTGATAGACCTGGGCCGTCGCTTGGTTGTACCAATTGCTCCAGTTAAGACCACCATCAAGAGATACTGTCGCGCCTTGATCAGTTCCTAAGAACAATCGATTGCCATCCGTTGGATCAAGCCACATTTGTTGCGGATCATCGCCACCAGGGGCACCTTTGAATCCCGTAAATGTTTTGCCGCCATCGAGAGATCGATAGCTACAGGTGTTGATCACGTACACGATGTCTGGGTTCTTTGGATTGACGTAAACTCCGCAGTTGTAACCACCTTGTCCGTTCGCAACTCTCCGATCAGCCGCATCCATCTGCCGCCATGAATCGCCACCGTCGTCTGACCGATAAAGACCAAAGTTTCCAACAAGGAACATCCGTTTAGCATCGGTTCCGTTGGCAATCGCGACGCTGGTTCGACCAGTTAGTCCGGGCAAACCATGCCCGATGATTGGCTTCCAAGTCAAACCTTCATCTTTCGAAATGAACAGCTTTGTACTGTTTCCGCTTGCACCACTTGCAGGTGCTCCACCGTTTGGGCCTCCCCTGGCTGCTCCCGGGGCATTATAGTGTTTAACCGTAGTCGCGAGCATGACTTCAGGATGGTCATATGCCCAAGTGATTTTTTGAATTCCAATTTGCTTATCGACAAAGAGAGTCTTTGTCCAAGTTTCACCTCCATCGGTGCTTCGATAAAGACCTCGATCATCAGACTCTTCCCTAACGTTGCCCTGAGCAGCAACCATCACCAAATTCGGGTTCTTGGGATCAACCAAAATTGAAGGTATCTGCTTTGTCTTGGCGAGGCCCATATGCTTCCAGGTCTTCCCGGCATCCGTTGACTTATAAACCCCGTTTCCTTCGTTGATTCCTCCGCCGGTAATGAGGTCACCCATACCGACGTAGATTATGTTTGGATCAGAGGGAGCGACTTCAATTGCTCCAACAGAAGAGGCTTCCTTGATATCGTCAAAAATTGGATACCAGGTAGTTCCTGCACTGGTTGTTTTCCAGACGCCTCCGAGGGGAAGACCCATATAATAGGTGCCAGGCTGCCCAATCACTCCCGTGACTGCGGATACTCGTCCGCCTCGGAACGGTCCAACATTGCGCCACTTGAGTCCGGATATCAGTTCAGGTTGAACCGGTTGTGCGATTATCGAGCTAAGCGCTCCAAAAAGCATGATAGTGGCAACGAAGACTCGCACAGGATTTTGATAAGTCATGTTCGATATGTTACGCTAATGGACAGTGCTTGGGTTTCTCGTATACTTTGATAAGCCGATGCTATCCCAAACTTTCCCAAAACTGAGTGACTATAGTCCTGAGGAGCTTATTTGGATGGCAGATGATCACGACGATGCCGCTTTTGCCTTGGCATTAGGAAGCCATCCGGCAATGAAAAATGAGGATGGATTTTGCGAAATCATCACGGGAATCAAGGATCCTTTTGCTAACATGGCATTCGGGATGAGGGTCCCTGACGCAGAAAATCGGGTACTCGCGATTACGCAGAGATTAAAAGAGCTGGATTGCCCGGGACTGTTTTGGGTTGGTCCGTGCACATCGCCGGAGAATCTGGATGAAATCCTTATTCAAAATGGTTGGAGTCACTTAGCTTCCCCACCGGCAATGGCCATTGACCTAGAGTTTCTTGATGCTCCCACACTTCTTCAGGGCTTTCAGTTGCGACGGGTGACTAGTACACAGGAGTTGGCGGTCTGGCATCAAGCGATTGCTAAAGGATTTGGAATGTCGGTTGAAGTCGCGGAGATGTTCGCTTTGAATCCTAGCGATCAGATTCGCTTCTATACGGCATTTCTAAACGATGAAGTGGTCGGCACGACGGCACTCATCCTTCAAAATGGAGTTGCGGGAATCTACTGCCTTAGTACCCTTCCTGAATTCCGAGCCCGAGGAATTGGCACAGCATTAACGGCGTTACCTCTCCTCGAAGCGAGAAGCGAGGGATATCGCGTCGGCACTCTGCAATCATCGAAGATGGGTTTGCCGGTTTATACACGCCTGGGGTTTCAGGAAGTTTGCAAACTCAAAATGTTTAGCTTTGGAATGCCATGAAACGAAGTGACGTTAACTACTTGATTAGGCAGGCAACCGCCTGCTTTACTGCGAACGGTTGGGCATTGCCGCCTTCGCCAAGGTGGGATGTAACGGACTTTGGATTAGGAGATTGGAGTAAATTTGGGCTCGTTCTCGTCAATTTGGCAGACGAGCCGGAATATTGCGAAAAGGTTATGTATGTACGCCGGGGAATGGTAACACCCGCCCATACCCATGCCATCAAGAAAGAAGATATCATTTGTCGCTGGGGGGTGCTTACGGTCAAGGTGTGGAAAGGCAAGCCAGATGTTTTCCGCCCCGATGACTTTACGATTAAAGTCAATGGCGAGACCCAGCGAATCTTCGGTGGCGATTCGATAACGTTGAACGCCGGAGAAAGGGTTACCCTGGTTCCCGGAATTTACCATCAATTTGAATCTATTTCGGAAGAGTGCATTGTCGGTGAAGTTTCCACCGCTAACGACGATGCAACCGACAACTTCTTTGCTGACCCAGAAGTCGGACGGTTTTCGGAAATTATCGAAGATGCTCCTCGCGGAGTATTATTGATTCACGAGTAGTTTTTGGAACCACCGATCAAGTTGGTGCATTTGAATAAGTATGATTACCCCGTTTTTAGCTTCAATTGTCCTGGGCCAGTCTAGAAGTCCGGTCGGAAAGACCGCACCAGAATTTGTCGGCAAAGACTGGGTTAACTCGGAAAAGCCGATTAAGATGTCCGATCGAACCGGGAAAGTTACGTTGGTTTACTTCTGGACTTTCGCGTGTTACAACTGCAAAAACAATCTGCCAGCAGTCCAACGGGTGACGCTAGCGTTTGAAAAGCAAGGTGTTCAAATGATCAGCATCCATTCTCCTGAACTAGCCGAGGAGCGGGACACCAAAAATGTTCGAAAAGCTATCGAGAAGTACGGGACCAAGTATCCAGTTCTGATCGATGGCGAAATGTCGAACTGGAAGGCTTGGGGTACTGGCATGTGGCCAACGATCTTTGTGATTGACAAGAAGAACAAGATCCGTGGTGGCTGGGAAGGCGAACTGAACTACAACGGCCAAAAGGGTGAAGAGAAGATTTCCGGTCTCATCCGCCAGTTGTTGAAAGAAGACTAAGGCAACTTGTCTTTAACCTTCTTTGTCATTTCGAACTGCCAGATTGCCAGACCAATTGAAAGTCCGAGCGCACCAATCGAAAGCATTTCGAGCCCCATACCGCAATCTCCGGAATATGCATTCAAGTACCAAACCGGATGGATTGCAAGCATCATTAAACTAACAATCGGATGACCGGGTCCCGTACGAATCGATCGGTACCACCGATATGAACAGATGAACACGATGGCTTGTACTGCAATTGAGACCTTTCCAACAGCCATGGCGTAGATCATGTCTTCTTGGACATTTGGACCACTGCACGCTAAAATCGTGTTTGTCATCCCAAGGCATATTCCAAGACAGAACTTTCTCACTCGCATTTTCTCCCAAGGCGCTACTGGCTTGATCTCAGATTTTGCCAATTTGCCGCAGCGTTAAAGACCATTGCCCATGAGCCATGAGTAGATTGCCGCCACATCGGATTGATGGCAAACAAAAGGACGTTTCCTTTCCCTACCGGGCACTGAACCAAAGCGGCTCTACCTGCAAGTTCTTCGCCTTTGTTAAGTGATCCACTGATGAGCAACTTTTCGACCGAAGCAAACCTCAGCAAGACCTTTGGGCGGGATGCAAGAGAATCCTGGGGAAGTGTAGCCGAACCGATATCAGTTGGCAATGGTCGAGCCGTATAGGGTGGTCGTCCTTGAACGACATCGGGATCATCTAAATCTCCTCTTCCGGTTGGACGTCCTCTGGCAGAATTGTCACCCCGACCGCCACCGCCACTACCGACGCTTAGTAAAGGGGTTCGACTAAAATAAACGCCTACCGTATCGTCGTAGCTCGCAGTGATCGGACTTTTACGATCCAAATTGTCTGCCAAGAAGACACCGCCAGGAGCAAACAAGTCCTTCGGCTCGGTAATTGATACGCCACTGACCAATCCATACTGAATTGGCACTGAACAGTTGCTACCGATGCACATAAACAATCCGCCTCCGTTGAGGAACTTTTGAATGTTCATCATTCCTTGGAGTTCGATCCCGCCTCGAATATTGTCGGTTTGAGCAACTCCTCCCAGGTGAGGAAAGCCAGGAAGCGGCTTCCAAGGAATCGGCTCACCTTCCTTGCTGACACCATTCACAATGCTTTGGGCGGTACCTCCAGCCGGAGACAAGATGATTACGTCAAACTTGCTCTTTAGGTCTAGAGTATCCCGGAGGTCATGAGTTGAAATATAGGTGTAGGGAATGCCTGCGGCATCAAACGCCATTCGAAACCAGCCTTCATTTTGGGTGTTTTGCCAAGTGTGAACCAATGCAATTCTGCCCATTTTTGACTTATCAACTGGGAATGGCTTTGCCTTTTCCCAAGCGGCATTCTCTGGTGAGGACGTTCGATTGAGAACAACCTTGTTGGTGACTCTGGTGGAATTCACATCAAAAAGAGGACCAAGCGTCCAGCCCGTATCATCGTACGGAGACGGATCGTCAGCTCGATAGTATTGTTTGTCCAGAAGCATATCTGCCATTCGGCAATACGGTTGGTCCATCCTCACTACGAGTGAACCCTTGGCCAGGACCGCTCCATTCTCGATAACATCTTGGTTAAGGGTCGTCACTTCAACTCCTTGTCGGCCCATCAGGGTCTTCAGTTCGCCAAGATTCCAATCTCTGCCTTGTTTTGCTGAAAGCACGTAAGCAACCGGACCCTCAGCCCAGGGCTTCATGACACTTCGTTTGGATTTAAGATAGTAATTGTGAAGAAACTTTTCCTTGTTGGTCGCGACATTATGCATTCCCATTAAAAGGGCAGATTGGCTAAGGTTCGTATTGTTACGAATTGACCAACGAACATTCGAAAATGGCGGGTTTGGTCGAAACCATTGGCGAGTGGCATCTTCGCCAGCAGACCTCATTCCTGTATCTGCCCCACTGCCACCTTGGGTCTCGTAGAAACGACCGATTGCGTTGTGACCGTTTGCAATATAGAACGCATAATTTGGCGCCCAGCCATCGTAAAATCCGTGCGTCCAGACTCCTGGCACGCCTCGTTTTGTCATTTCATCAACTTCGTTGTAAGCCATTGTGTGCCATTCATCAATTGTAATGGGGTCTAGCCAAGCATTATAAGGTCCAGTGCCAGACGAGATGTAAAGGTACGGCACTGACTCGTGAAGGTCGTGGAGAACAGTCGGATGGAATTGCAGCCAGGTTTGGACAAGGTTCTTGCTTAGGGCTAGTCCCATTCCCACGTTATCTCGGTTGTTATCGTGAGCAACATATTGCCCCCAATAGAGCAGAGGAATCGCCGGCTTGGTCGGATTCTTTTTTCGGTAGAGATAGGTGTCGACAAATCGATCTCGACCATCGGTATCAAGGACCGGAGTCAACATCACGATCGAGTTTTTCCTGATTTCCTGAATAAATGGGGTCTCTTCCACCGCAAGCCGGTACGCCAATTCCATCAACATTTCGGGAGGTCCCGATTCTGGAGAATGCATTCCTCCGGTCGCATAGTAAATAGGGAGACCCTGCTTGATGAGCTTGGCCGCAATTTCGTCGGCACCCGCAAGATTTCCGTCTCCACGATAATTGACTAACTTCCGAGGGTCGCCGATTTTAGCATTGATGTCCTGGATTTCCTTCATACGGCCCAAGTTGCTTTCGTCCGAGATGATGACCGTGATCATCTCTCGCCCGTCTTCGCTCTTTCCCATACTATGAATTCTCACCCGAGAAGATGTTTTGGCGAGTTCCTTCATGTAGCCATTGATCTCGTCAACATGATGGAGAACATTTGGCGCTCCAATCACATCGCCAAAATGCTTCAATGGTGATGGTACTTTCGAGCTTGTAGGTAGGTGATCAACCAATTCGGTTAGAAAAAATGGTTCGGTAGTGTACTCCCGAATCTTCTTGCCATATGCTTCATCATTTTGCGCCGAAGCAAGCCCAGAGGCAAGCGTTATAAGGCAAGTGACGAAAGGGACCAAGCGAGTCATATGTGCATTTTTGCACAGAATCCCATCAGTAGATTTCTGCTCAAACGAACACCGGAGATCAAACCAATTACTAACCGAAGAAAGTACTCAAAATTCCTTCCGTGCTACGAGAATATTTAACGTATAATCCGAAATAGATTCCTGGCAATTCTGCCGGGACTGTTGGGGACGCATGAGAACTTTGCCAAAATTTCGCCTGAATCAAAATGCCTTGCGTTTAGCGCCCCGAAACGAAAAAGCAGGACGAAAAGTAAGTCGACGAGAACTCTTTGGCGGCAGTGCAATGGCGGCAGTCTCTCTTTCGCCTGGAGTGCAAGCAGCGGTCAATGCTTTAGCATCGACTGCAGTTTCAGTCAAAGTTACACGAATCGGCAAATCGGCGAGCGTGATAGTGTCTTGCGCCGAAAGCCATTCCTGGGAGGTCGATACCGCTCAGTTCGCTGGTAATCCAGTGCTTAGCGTCGAAAAAGTTGGTAAAGAAACACTTTTGAGGCTTTCTGGCGCTCGGTATTCCGGTACAAATGTTTTACTCAACTTTGAAGCAACAATCCCGGATTCAACCACCGGAAAAATCAAGTTTCATTTTTATGATTGTGGTAACGGAAGTGTCAACTTTGACCTAGTCGAGAATTTAAGTTCCTGGTTGGGCGGCACAAAAGCGGCAACCGGAAAAATGAGTCGAGAGAGTCTGGGGGGACTCTTTTATGAACTTCATTCTGTGGCAAGCGCATCGCCACTGGAACCTGGGAGTATCGCCTATTTGGCATCGGGTGAATTGGTCGGCAATGCCCCAATAGAACTCTTGTTTAACCAAGAGATCTGGTCAGTCAGTGCCCTGTCCCTTTGCGCAAAATCTAGGTCTTCCGACACCCTCGTATCCGGCAAGGACAAGGGACTAACACTAATTCGCTCCACAAAGTGGAAATCTTGGGATTCCTCAGTTGCCCTTGAATCTACCAGCGGCTGGAAAGTAAACGGCTCAACTGATGCCTTCGATACTCACGAAATCGAGTGCCACGAAAATGGACAGATTGCAATGAGGCTCAGCGGCGGTGGATCCCTCGATGTCGAACTGCCAGGCACAGCAAAACTTCGTGCTGAACGCCCGACCTTAACAACTCTTGGGGAGAAATTCGACGACATTCACTTTGCGTCTTACATTCACGACGAAGGTGACTGGATTCACCACGAAGGCTTTAGCCTTCACGCTTCACCTAGCTCAACCGAGCCATTCATTCTTACGACAAACAAGGTGGGAGATTTGGAGGGTGCACCTATTCTCCACTCTAGGAATATGGCAGTTTCCCTCGAAGATGCCTTAGTTACATTTGGGGCTTCAAAGTTGCCCAATTTGACACTAGAAAGTCAAACCCAGGGACGCCCCCCAGTTACTCAGCGTCCGCCGGTTATCCAGCGTCCACCAGTCGTTCAAAACCCACCAATTGTCAAAATTGACCCTAACCTCAAGATTTCGGCAAACGTTTGGATTCCGTCAATCGAAATAATTCGCCCTCAGGACTTCTTGAACCTCAAATTCGAATTTGTAAATTGGCGACTGGTGAGTTCAGCCGGCTCGACCCCTTATTTTGAAAGAGAAATCACCACTAGACCCGCATACATTATTGTCGAATTTCCACCTCAGTCCGTAGGTGAGCAAACATTCGGCATGACGACTCCGGTTCAAACAACGCCGGTTCAAACTTTGCTTTCCGGACCGACGAGACTAGTCTTTTTTGTACCGATTGCACAGAAGGCAATTAAGTTCAGCTTGACCGAGGATGAGGGCTTGCTCGATTGGGATAATTGGAGCTTGTCGGTTGCACCCGCTGCGTTTTCAACTTTTAGCGGCAAGGTAAAGGTTGATCGGGCTTGGCAACATCCTATTCAAGACTTTAAGATTGGGGCATCTCGCGAATTTGAATTACTTGCAGAGCGAGCCCCATCGGTCCCTGAACGACTCGCCAGTATGTTCAAGATTCAAAGAGCCACCATTGGTGAGCAAGGTAATCGGGCAATTGTTCAAGTTCCAATCATTCGGCAAAAGCCTGCGAATATCATTCATTACAAGCCGACTGTTCGTGAAGTGAATCCGCAACTGGATCCAACAAAGATCATTCCTGCAATTCCAACGGGTCGAACTGGACCAGTCTTTCGATACTACACGAACATTGAAATTCCGGCGATGCTTCAAATGTCGCCCGACGAAGAAGCTCATTTCGTTCATTCAAGAACCTCTGAACCACCGGCAACTCGGTCACTCACAAACATTAGTCCGGTAAGGGCAGTTTCGACAAAGCGAACACCAATTTGGCATACCCGGCTTGGTGCATTTGCGACCGTAAACGGAAAATCTGTACCAGTTGAGGCGAGTGATGACGGAGAGTGGTTCTACACCCAGGACACCGAAGGTCGACTCGGACCATTCAAGTCTTCCACGCCGGTCCATCCCCATCTGAGGGCGGTTGATTCGACCGATTACGGCGTTACGGTACCAAATACTGCCGATTTTTCACTTTCGAAGAAGCAGCGTAAAGATCTTGTCGACACGATGTCGATTCGATCGGCAAGCCCGTCAGCCGATGCGCCGCCATTTATTACCGATCGCTTGATGTTAACCAGTCTTGGCGGATTTTTGAAGGGATCTTGGACGTGGGGAGACGCTACGCCGCCCCATGATGTTGTTGGATGGCGACATTGGTCAACGTTAGGTCGAGAACATTACGTTTACGTTCGCGAATCAGGGTTCTTGTTCCCAACCGGCCACCGAGTTGACAAGATTACGATAACCGAACGGAAATTTAGACCATCCGGTAAGGGTGTTGTTGCTCGCCTAGAAAAGAGAATGTATCTCGTTCTCATGAACCCGGTAGTTAATCTGAATTCAAGCGAGGCTCGAAACATGGCATTTAGTCAGATCGTTTGCAAAACGAAGACTACACCAGATCTTGACTTCACGGGAATGTTGAAGATAGCTGGTACGGACAAGTTCTTTGAATTTGCTATGACTGGTACGGACATGGACGGGAATCAAGTCAGTTGGACCCAACAGGCAATGTTCTATGTCTTTAGTGCGGGGGTCGATACTAGCACAAATTGGGGCGTGGGTAATGTGGTTAATCTGAAAACAGGAGGGCACGTCGTCGCCTTAGCACCAACCGAAAGACCATCGGACGCAACGAACTTTCCATGTCAAACGATATATATGGGAGCCAGACCCGGCGCCCCAAATCTCAACAAGGGAATTCCTGCCTTTCGTCCAAATATGAATCTGGCGGCAATAAAGATTCCGGCCATTGAACAATATCTCCCGAGTGGATCAAGCCTTGGATTTATTCCTGTAATGTTTACCGACGGATATCGGGCCAATGGATTCACGGGAGGTGCGGAAGTTTTCCTCGCCCTTAAGTCTCCAGTTTCGACTCCTCAAGGCGACGGAAAGAAGTTTGGCGGAATGGTCAATGCTTCGATCAAGATGGACGTCATTAGCCGTAAGCACGGACCAATTCCGAATCCGACAGGTAACTCCATTTCTCCATCGCAATATGCTTCAATCACGAGCGAAGAATATGCCTCCATTGATCCAAATTTTGTAGCTCCAGATCCTCCAAAGCTGCTCGGAGTAGTCAGCATATGGGATCTATTACCTGATTCAATCGATGTTGGCGGAAACGGTGCCGATGTTCCCAAGTTCAAAGTAGCCAAGGTATTTGCGAACGACAAATTCGGAATCGTTGGTTCTGGAAATTCAAGTGCACCGCTAATTGGTGCAGTAGCTTCTTTTTCTTGGCAACCAACCCTTAAAGAGTGGTCACCAGCAACGTGGCCATTTAGCCAGAAGTGTTTTTCTAAGTACAAGGGGACGTCTCAACTCCGAGTCGATGCCGCCTACTATCAGATCACCGATCCGGAAGGATCCAGTTTCCCAGCAGGTTCTAGTTATTCGTTAAAAGCTGGCATCTACAATTTCCAAGTTAATGCCTGCGATCAAGTGCATGTTCTCGTTGACAAAATAGAGTTCAGCAGTCAAACCGGCTCAAATTCCAGTATCCGCATCGATATTGATGATATTCAATTCCTCGGCATGCTGTCCTTTGTTGGGGTACTGCAATCGATCCTATCGCCAGGAACGAAAGGTTATCACTTCCAGTCTTCTTCCCCAAATTCTGAATTGCTTGCGTCCACTAAGCCTGAACCGTATGGCGTCGGCATCGAGCCGATTTTGGACATTAACGGTCAAGGTCTAACTGTCGGTTTCTCGGTCAGCGTTCCAACCATTGGAATCGGTGTCGTGACGGTCATGAATATCTCGGTGCTTTCCGAGTTGATTCTGCCTTGGTTTGGTGACGCTCTTACGTTCCACTTTGCATTCTGCAAACGAGACGCACCGTTCGCAGTTTCAGTTTACGGAATCGCGGGTGGTGGCTTCCTTGGTATCGAAGTGACTCCGGGCGGCATTAAATCCATCGAGGGAGCTATCGAATTCGGGGCAATGGTTGCTCTCAATTTCGGAGTAGCCAGTGGCTCCATCAGTCTCATGGCTGGTTTCTACTTCAAGTACGAAGTCAATGGCGGCACCACCTTAACCGGTTACGTTCGGCTGGTGGGTGAGGTCGATGTCCTGGGCATCATCTCAGCTTCCTTAACCATGTACCTTGGACTTACTTATAACACTGCATCAAAAGTACTTTCGGGTGATGCCTCGGTCAGCATAAGAATTTCGCTCTTCTGCTTCCACAAAACGGTCACGGTTCATGCCCACAAGGAGTTTGCCGGATCTTCTTCCTCCGATGGATATGTCAACGGACTGTGGGCGAGCAATTCGCCGCCTCCGTTGTATTCGGATCACGAACGGACGCAATTTACGAAGTCTGTGACGAGCCAACAATTTAAGAACTACTGCTCCGCATTCGGAGGTAACGCATGAAAGAAACGATTATTTGGACGGCACTACCCAACGGACGATCTGAGCAAGGAAAGCTCCTGATGTCGGCTCACGTGACTTTCCATCTGAGTTACACGGCTCAAGAATTAGCTCAAGCCGGCGGAAAGGCAAAAGTGTCGAACTTCCCCACCGTTGCGGGATTCAAACCGGAGTCAATCGCCATCAAAGTTTTCTTTAACGGCAAGCCATTCGATGCGAAAATAATTTCAAAACCAGAGTCTGGTTTGTGGAGCAAGTTCTTTCCGGCCGAAGGTCCGGTAACTTCGTATGATCCAGTGAAACCCGAGTGGCAAGAGGTTCGAACATTCGCCACTTTCGACATCTACAAACAAATGGAGTCGGTTCATGCTGACTTTGTTATTGCTTCGTTTGAGCCGAGCTTAAAGTTTGGCGACCAGAAGCTCAACCCTAGTCTGAATTTAATGGCACCAAACGCTGACTTAGTTAAGAACAGAGTTTTGCGAACAAAGGACGTTCGGAGTACGGCTAAAGATCCTCATGCACCTATAAGGGCAACAATGGACGCTGATTTCGCTCATCCCCAATTCAAGTCAATTTTGGAATCCAGGCGAGTAGGGCAAGCCGTTGTGGGACAAAAAGTATCCGATCTAATGGTGGAAGCCGTCCACTTCCATCGTCCGTTTGTTCCCGCAACTGGAGTTTGGGCATTACCCACTCGACCAGAGACTGACTTTCATGATGCCCACGCAATGTTGTGTCAGCACCCCCAACTTATGAGGCTGGTTGGCGTCGTCTTTGACTTAGAAATTGCAACGTTGCCACCCGGTGATGGAGTGCTTTCAATTCAGGTTGAAGGCATGCCTGCTGCCTCAACAAAGTTTCCCGGAACCATGTGCTCGGTAACGTCCACCGGATTCCTTGCCAAGGAGAGAACTTCGGTTAAAGGCACCACCGGTTACTCAAGCGACATCGTACAAGGATTCATGCGAATGAACCCAGAAGACGTTGCCCTTGGAGCAATGGATTTGTCTGGTGCCGTGCTTCAAACCGCAGGATTCTTAGATCACTTGGAACAACAAAAGGCTAATTTGTTAGCCATATCAACTGTTGCGGTAAAGATCGGAGCTGGTGGCGCAACCGGTCGCCCTCCCAAAATTGGAGCGGCGAATCCGAGTTCAGAAGATAAACAAGACCGAGGTCCGCAAAAAGTTGCGGCACAATCTGAAGATCGAGATGCGGCTCAGATGCCAGCTCGAAGAACTTCGGGAATCACACTTTACCGTCGTGAACATTCTGCCAGGCATTTGGTTCGAGATACGATCGGACAGCAAATTTATAGTGCGAGATTTGCCGACACCCTTTACGCTGACGACCTTCATAAAGGGTGGCGACCCGATGTACTGCATAAAGGTAAGTGGTTCTCATTGACCGCACGCTCACTGTTCTACCGGATCGCTGACAAGGCGCTACCAACTGACCTATCCGATGAAGGACATGTATCGCCCAGCAATTCGTCCTCACCCGACGGTAAAGTCGTCAAAATTCCCGAGAGCGTTCTTACTTGGGATGGTTGGAGTCTTTCCGCACCGAAGCCAGTTAGTCCTTTGGTTGATCGAAGTCTCCAAGATGACTCAATGCCGAACACTTCGACCATTTCTTCGATCGCCGAGGCTCGATCCCACAAGTATCAACCAACTGAAACCGACAAATTCTATAGGCTGAACTACTTTGCCGAACCAGCTAAGGGGTCCTTGCCTACGCTTCGATATGGCGAGGTCTATGCTATTCGGTCCCGATCAGTCGACCTTGCGGGAAACAGTTTGCCGTTGGGGGCTAAAGAGCCGTCCGGAGCTTCTCAGACTATTACGTATCTTCGGCACGAACCAATACTGCCGCCATCGGTTCACCTCCACGACAGCGCAGGACCAGGTGAATCCGCCTACCTTTTGGCAGTTCGAAAGAGCGCTGACGGAAAGATTGGTTCGAAATCGCTGAGATTTCTATATCCTCCGGTCGGCGGAATGAATATGGCCGAGCTTCACGGCAAGTTCGATCTTCCAACGGGTTCTCCCGATCCGACATTTTGGGACAAGGTGGCAGCCGTTGACGCCAGAAAAGAACTTCCTGATATCATCACATCCGTCAACGCCCCACCGGTCCCATATCTCATTGATCCGGCCTGCACTGGAGCGGCAGTAAAACGAGAAGGGCGAGCTTCAAAACCAACTGACATCGCTACGACGAGTTTCCTACCGGTTGGAGTTTGGATAGATGCTCAACCATCTTCGCTTTCGTTAATGCCGGGCACAAGCTTCCAGATGACAAGCTCAACTGGCGTACAAGGAATTGGACTGACGCTGGCTCCGGGACAAGACGTTACGGTAAGCCTTAGCTCCACGACGAGCGAGGATTACCTTCCAGTTTTTGAACAAACTCGATGGATTGAAAAATCCCTTCAATCAAAAGGAGACAGTTTAGTCCGTGCGGCTAAATCGCCGAAATTTAGCCAACGCATAGAGAGACATCGCACCCATAGACCGTTCAGTTTCGAGCCGGTGTCCCTTCGACCAATTGCGATCCGATTTACGCTTGAGGCTACAGCTGAGTCAAGTTCTCAAAAGGCGCTAGAAGCTTGCCTTAAAGGTCAAAACTCCGCTATATCTCCAACGAGATCCGTCAGAGTTGTGTATGCCACTCAAGTCCCGGAAAACGGGTTTAAGTTCGACAAAATTGACGTCACAAGGGAAGGAACCGCAGCGATGTTTGACATGCGCGGTCAAGTTCACGGCTGGAGCACTGAAGAATTGGAGTTCACAATCAACTATTCAGATCCCGTCGATGACATTGACGAGCATCGACGAAAAACTGAAACGGAAAGTCATGACGCAAAGATTGCCGACCTGAATCCAGCATACATTGATACGGTTCCGGTGAACGGTTGGTACGCCGATGAGGGCATCGAATTTCACGATACCAAGTGTCACATCGTCGAGATCACCGCAGTCGCAAAAACTCGATACGCGGACTTCTTTCCGAATGCACAAAAGGCAACTCCAACGCTTAAAAACATTGGTCGACGTCCGCCGAAAATGGTGGTCACGGCAGCTTCAACCGAATCGGAAGGGCCTGCTGGTCCATACTCGAGGACGTACATCAAGACTAATGTCATTGTTCCTTCGAGCAAACGCCCAGACAAGCCTCAAGTAGAGTACATGTTGCCAGCAATGACTTGGTCAAGTGACTCAACCGCAAGCGGCAAAGTCAGCCGGAAGCGAGGAAACACGATTCGGATTTACTTACGTCGCCCTTGGTTCTCAAGTGGCATCGGAGAGAAGCTGGCGATTGTGTTGCCCGACGGCTCAGGTCCTAATGCCAATAATCCGGACTATTACTACCATTCAACCATCGGCTTTGATCCTGCTTTCGAATTCCTCGATAATCCGCTAAAGATGACTCCCGGTCACTTCCTTGGAAAGTCTGGGGTAGCCACCGATGTTAAAATATCCGAGATTGGCGGAACCGCAACGCTCATCACCTATGATCCTAAGTTCGACTCTCAGCTTCAACTGTGGTACGTCGATGTTGAAATTGACCCGCTCAACCCTTACTACACGCCATTTCTTCGACTTGTGGTTTGCCGATATCAGCCAAATTCGACTGAGGGAAATCATGTTAGTCCGCTGTCGGTCACGGAGATAACTCAGTTACAACCGGACCGAGTTGCGTTAGTTGTCACCGTTGAACCTCGTAAGACTTACAACGTCTTTTACGCGGGCATTCAGGGCAAAACCAAAATCGCTCCAAACGTTGTAATCGGCACCTTAGAAACTCAAGCCAACAGTAACGCGGATGCGCCTTGGATGCCAGTCATGAAGGACAACGAACCTTTTGAGTTTTTTGTTCCTTTCAGTAACGGACCCCTCGGAATGTTCGCCCTTTTGTCAAACCTTTACGATTGGAGTGCAAATCCTGAAAACCTCGCCAAGCTAGCACAAGGTCGGCCCGGTACCGTAACCGTGCCGAATTCAGCAAGCGAATATCGAGTCGTGCTTCGCGAGTTCGAAGTCCATCCGAGTCAAGAAGGAGACCCACCAGTTTCCATCAATAACTCGAGCATCGCGGGGCGACTTGTTCACGCCGACGTTATCAACCTAACTTTAGGAAGCCCTCCCGCGCGTGGACCAGGAAACATCAAGCCATAAGTTCCGTACTCGGCGCTCATGAGGGACAAAATTCTAGAATCTGAATTTTCCTGCAGTTTAGTGAATTTGAGTTAGAATAGAAAAGCTCGTCATGCCATCAATCAAGGTGTTTACAACCACCCAAAGTCAAGTATCACTATCAGGAAGATACTTGTGCTTACACCAAGTAAAGACTGGTAGTGCCGTTGCAACCAACGAAAACCGCCGCCACGTATTGGTTGGAGACGGCTATCTGATTCAAAACGTTGGGACACCTCATGATGTCAAGGCAGATTCAAATGAAGTCGTCACGATCTGCATTCCGGGGCCGTTATTACTGGGACATAGATTTGAAGAGTGCTTGACCCCTCGTGACTTCTTACTTGATCGAGCAGTTTCGAACTATATGACTTCGCCAAAATCAGATTGCCCTAGGATGGCAGCGAGCTTTACAGATGAGATCGTGGGTTCTTTGCTCGCGGCTCGAAATGCTTCTTCCCAAAATTATTATCTTGCAAACGATGCCTCTAGAAGTAAGGGAAGAGACGTTACTATGCGGGCAGCTCGAGAATTTATTCTCTCTCGCTTGGGCGAACCGCTATCTGTTCCTGAAGTAGCAAATCATGTTTCGGTTTCACCCTTTCATTTTCACCGCGAGTTCACCGAATGGCATGGAATGACTCCCGGAAGATATATCGTTCAAGAAAAGATTAGAAGGGCATGCCGTCGGCTAGTTTTGAGAGATGACCCGGTCTCAAAAGTTGCGTTGGAATGCGGATTCTATAGCCCAACTAGCTTTGTAAGCTCATTTCGATCCATAACCAACTTGACCCCATCAGAATTTCGCGCAAAGCAGCGCAATTGCCGACGGGAACTTACCTTTTACAACCTAATCTCTTAAATCTTGCTCCTTTACTCGGCACCCATCATTGGTGCAGGAATCTGTCGGTAACCTCACGGAATGCTCTCACTCATTTGCCTCTTTTCCTTGGCAATTCAAGGTAAACCGGACGTATCTATAAGGCTTAGCCCGGTCTCCCTTTCTTCATCTGATTACCAAGATTTAGATGCAATTGGTAAAGCCATCGGCTCCGCCAGAATCGTCCAATTGGGTGAGCAGACCCACGGAGACGGCACTTCCTTCGAGGTCAAGGTTCGACTAGTGAAGTACCTCCACGAAAAACTCGGATTCAACGTCTTGGTTTGGGAGAGCGGAATGATCGAATGCGAATCGATGAACGAGGGACTCAACAGTAACAGACCAATTGTTGAGGTCGCTCGGTCAGCGGTATTCCCACACTGGTCTAACTCAAAGGAATCGATCGGTGTGTTCGAATATGCCCGACAGTCGCTCAAAACTGACCGACCTCTAAGAATGTCGGGATTCGATATTCAATCATCCAGCGCGAAAGGAAACCTGGTGATTATGGATGTTGCCAAGAGACTCCAAGCAATTGAAGGACTTGCCACATCCAAAGATTTGTTCAAACGGGGTGACGACTTAATCAATCTCAAACCAAGTCCTGAGAAGGAAAGCTCTTTACTTGAGTTTGCTTTCCAGCTGAACAAGTTCTTTCGGTCGAACCTCTCCATAATATCAAAGTCGATTGGCAAAGCATCAACCGCCGAAATCGACCAACTATTAAAGGGATTTGTTGCGTATCGGGAGATGATGGCGTCCTTTGCTCGGTATCAAAAATCTCAAACCGGAGCCGAGTTTCAGATTGGATACAACATTCGTGAAGCCGCTAATGCTACGAATATTGAATGGCTTGCGAAAAACAAGTACAAGGGAGAGAAGTTGATCGTTTGGGCTCACAACTCGCATGTTTCTCATCAAGGTGCGGATGGTCACTTTCGAAAAACCACACAAGGCGAAGTTATTCTTGATTCAACCGGACGAATAGTCAAGCAAAAATTTGGAAGTCAACTGTTCTCGATCGGCTTTGTAGCTTCAGGCGGACAGTGGAGTTGGATGGGACAACCCCCTATTTCGTTTATTCCTTCCGAGAATGGTTCGTTGGAAGAGATGATGAGTCGTTCAGGATTCGACATCGGCTTTCTCAATCTCACGTTGCCACAGAAGAATCCAGATGACCCTGTCAATAAACCAATTTTGGGATACATAAACCGGCAAAATGGTCAATTGGATTCGTTAGTCTGGCCGAAAATTTTTGATGGTCTGATTTTCATTCGCAACATGAAGCCGAGGACGAACCTGTAATTAGGAGATGTCAGCGTCAACCATTTCCCAATAGATTCGGGTTCTGGTTGACGCTGAAATTTGTCATTACCGTCTTCTGATGCCTCTGAGGTTCGTGGCATTAATCGCTCGAACCGTCACTAGGCGAACTGGTCCGATCAATCCTGACTCCAGAAGTGGAGAATCCTTACTATAGAACTTCCAGGTTGTAAATGCCGTTCGCTTGGTTGGCGGTCTTGGGGTTCCGTCGAGAATCCACTTTGGCCAAGCATCGATTGGACCACCATTGAACTTTGCCTCTGGTGGATATTGTTCATCGCCAATCAATCGGTTTGGCCAGAGGTTGGTTACTCTGACAACTAAAGTATTGCTTCCTGACTTCAGATACCTCGACACATCCACTCGGAATGGAGCTTTCCATAGTGTTGCAAACTTGTGACCATTGAGTTCGACGTCCGCGAAGTTCTTGACTTTGCCAAGATCGAGCCAAGTTGGTCCGCTTGCTGAACCCGGAGAGTTGATCGAAGTGGAGTAAGTTGCCGTACCAGCAAAGTACTTAACTGCTTCAATTTTAGAATCGGTCCAGGATGTCAATTTGTCCATTTTTACATTTACAACCGGGCCTTTCTTAGGTACAAATTGGACATTCCAAGGCTGAATAAATGGGACTACTGATGGGGCACTTCCAATGAGACCGGTTGATCCGTCGGAATTGGTAAATTTGATCTTGCCTGCTCGCCAGGGCTGAATCGTGTCATCAACTACTAAATAGTTTGGTGGTACATCGTCCCGACTTTGAGGAACAAACTCAAGCGATCCATTTTCATCGATCTTGCGCTCGATTCTTTTTCCGTCAATTGTGTAAATCACGAGTAAATGCTTCACATGATTGACGATCGGGTCGCCAAAATTGGAGTTCGTGGCTTCAAGTACCATTTCGCCGTGAGCAATCAATGATTTTGCCTTTTCAGTCACATCGATGCCGCCACTACCATCGCTAGCTTGGTAACGCGCCGAGATGATTTCAACTTTAGGTAACTTTGGTTCTTTGTCACCCTCGCCAAGCCAAACAAGCGAAGTTAAATGCTTTTGTTTACTTGGTTTTCGGAAGACTACGAACGTTGAACCGGCAGACTCTAATCTCAAGGAAACCCGGGTTCGACCAGCTTGGCTTTGCCACACCGGAGCAGCTTCCATCGTTCCGGTTTCTGGGTTCCAAAGCTCGGGTTGGCGGTCTCCAATGCGGAATGAAACGTCAAGATCGACTGATCGATAAGCTGGATTCGCAACGAAATAGATGTCGGTACCTTTGTTGACACGATGAATCCAATTGACCGGCTTCGTCGAGGTCAAGTCGGGTGCAATCTGCTTTTCGGTCAAGATCTGTTGGACAGTCTTGTTCGCGTAGGCATGGCGCAATGAATTGCTATTCCAGACTTGGGCGGCCATTTTTTGCACTACTTGATCACCGTTTGGGTACTCGGAAAGACTCGGAGATTTTTCTGGTGCTGGCCCAACGATGGTTGCACCATCTTTAACAAGTTGAGCAATTTTACGGATGGTCTTGGTCGTCATCCATTTGCTTTGAGGAAGCATCAAAACGCGGTATCGCATTCCAGTTGGTAGGACGATTTGTCCATTTTCGACTCTCATTTTGTGAAGTACGGTCGCATCGCAGCCATCGTAGTCGTAGCCTTCGGGGATTTCTTTGCCTTTCATCATTGGCAAGTCGTTCGGACCTTCTTCGCCGGTAAACGCAACCACATCAGCAACGAATCGACCAGATTGGAGGAGGTATTGGCATTTGGCAATGTATTTCATCCATGCCTGTCCTTGATCCCACCATGTTATCGTTCGGTCAAGGTTCATACCCCATGGACCCATCGTCATTCCGGGTTCTAGGTCAAGCCAGGGTTGGTGAGCATAGCGGTGAAAAATGTACCGGTTGATGCCTAATGTAAAGATTCGGTCGCCAAGAGCCTTTGCCGAATACGGATCAACCAACCACCGACCCTGGTTCTCGTCCGCTGTAAAAGCTTCTGCTCCAATAACGGGCTTTCCGTTGGTATGAGCCGCAGACGCCGCCAGCTTCGTTGATTCCTGAGCCATACCGTTTGGAACCCAAAACTCGCCCATCGGAATGTCTCCGAGGCCAGAGACCTGCAAATTGTCGAATGAACCATTGCCATATCCTTCAACCGAGAACTGTAAACCGTTCTTATGGCAAAGCTCCTTGAAATAGGCAAAATAGTTGTCGGCGAACAGGTCGCAAATTGTTCGCCTCCAGTCCCAAAGGAACCGTTCGGTCATCTCCCCGCTTTGTACAATTCGTCCAGTTATAGTTGGCAAAAACGGCATCGGGTCGTAGCCCCTGCGGTTCATGAATTCCTCGCGAAGCTTTGGTGTCCAGTTTTGGCTCCCTACTTCGTAGCTATCAATCAAAGCATTGTTGAGACCGTACTTCTCGATCTTTCCGTTGTCTTTGAGCACGGAAGCCATCATTCCGTCCCAAAAGTGATTCATGGCAGTTCGACTCATTTTGTCGACCTCTGGCCCGCGGCCAGCATCGGGTGAAGGAGAGTTCACCGCACCGGTTGGAGTGTGACCCATTCGGATGATGGTCCATTCGCCGTCTGGCGCATTCCATGCGACTTTGCCGTTAGCATCTATGTCGAGACTAATGACGTCTTTTTGATCCGTGACCGCATTTACGGGAATGGTCAAGAATTGAGGGGCAACCTTGTCGCCACGATCAAATCCAGCCTTGGTTCGGATGTTGGGGTTTCGGTAGGTTCCGTTGGCTGGCTTACGGACTGCGTATACCGAAATATCTTTGTAGTAATTCAGCTTTGATTCTGGCTTTGGAAGAATGCCTTCGAACCGTTTTGGACCCATGACTGATGTTTCAGTCCAAGTCAAAAATTGCATGGCATCTTCGGGTTTAACCCAAGGACCGCCACTACTTGACCAACCTCCGCAGTTGTGTACGCAGATTTCAATATTGAGACGCTTCGCTTCCTTAAACGCCCAAGCCATGGCTTCTTGCCATTGAGGTGTCATCATCGGCGTCTTGCCAATCGGAATTCCAACTTCAACGTTGAAAATCTGAGCTCCACCAATACCTATCTTCTTCATTGCTTCAAGATCAGCCGTGATTCCTGCCTTGCTGATGTTTCCATTAATCCAATGCCACCAAGTGTGCGGTTTCGCTGAATTCGGAGGATTGATAAAGCCCGCATCAAGCGAAGATTGAGCAAACAGGAAAGACGCAAACGCAACTATGGAAAGACTTGCAAAAGAACGGCGGTTAACCAACATACGACACCAGCGCCAGGTTACCTAGTCACAGATTCAAATGCTTGAGAGCATTGGTCAAAATTGCGTAGTCTTTTTCGACACCAACGCTTATCCGGACATACCGATCCAGGGGAGGCTTTCCGGGCTTGCGGATGAAAACACCTTCTTGACGTAACCCAGAAACAATGGCTTCTGCTCTCGACCTGCTACCGGCATCACCAAGTACGAAATTCGTGCTCGAAGGTAATGGAAGCAATCCAAATTTCTCCAAGAGAATTGAGAGGTCGAACTTAGCGAGCCTATTCAATTCTTTCACTCTAGCTAAGTAGTCTTTGTCACGGAGCGATGCAAGGGCCCCGGCTTGAGCAATCGAGTTGACCTCAAAGTGAGGGCGAATTCGATTGAGTGGCTGAAGGATTTCTGGTGTACCAAAAGCATATGCAATCCTGGCTCCCGCCATCCCGTGAGCCTTAGAGAAAGTCCGTAGCCTTATTAGGCGCTCATCAAAAACTTCATACGAATCGACAAAGTCTATGTACGCTTCGTCCAGGATTATCAACACATCGCTTGGCAGCCCTTCAATAAAGTGTTGGATCGCCTCCCCAGATTGAAAGGACCCCGAAGGGTTATCTGGATTGGCGACATATACCGCTTTTGCCTTATGGCTCTTGACCGCTTCAGCAAGTCCGTCAAGGTCAACGTGAAGGTCTTGATAGGGAACTTGAATGAGTTCCGCTCCGACTGCATCAATGAAGTAATTAAAGGTCGGATAGCTCCCATGGGTGGTGACGACTTTGTCGCCGGGTTCTAAATAGGCCGAAGCAAGATGGCTGAACAAACCGTCAATACCGGGACCAATGACGAAATGCTCTGGGGGTAGATTGAACTGCCTGGCAAGTTCTGTTTTGAGCTCGAACGAAAGAGGGTCACCGTACCATTGGGGAGCTTTGGCGGCTTCCACCATTGCCTCGATTGCGAGTGGCGATGGCCCGAAGATGCTTTCGTTCGCGCCAAGTCTGGCGAGGAACTTCTTACCAAGTTGACGCTCAAACTCTTCGGGCGCCGTGAAAGGAATGGCGTCTGGCAATTGGGCAACAATTCGGGTTGGCTCTGGTCGAGTCACGGGAATAGTTTAACTGATGCATGTGGCTATGGCCCTGTGAATTCTAAAGGTGGGATTGGCCCGTGAAATGACTAGCTTAATCTCACTCACTTGCTGAGGGGAGCGGCGAAGCCCCAAGGGTGAGACAGGCGGTAGATCGAACCAGAGGTACGAAGTTCCCTCGTAGTTACGACGGCATTAATTGAACTTTGATTCTTCCACGACCTCATAAAAACGTGCCTTTGTGGCACCTTTTAACAAGGACTCTCCTCCGGGGTCGAAAGAGTTAGTCGGCCAGTCCTGGGGCGTAGCCCGAGGCTAAGTTACGTAACCACTCCGTGGTTAAAGACAAACGAGGGAGCAATATCCCTGGTAAGAAGATCCAAAGAATGCTCCTCCGGCTCCTGCCTCGCCACCCACTCGGCAAACGAGGAGGATTTAGAGTGCCTTAACAACGCTAGTTACTGGAATCCTACAAAGTGGATGCGAGAAGGAGTGATGGACCAAGGGGCGCCAAGACGCCTTAACTGCCAAATGCTTCTTTGTCGCCTTCTTTGACCTTTTCAGATGCGACTTCAGCTACGTCTTTTGACTTATCAATTTCGCGTTGATATACACCCTTCTCTCCTGGTTCACCAATGGTGACGGTTTCGGATTTACCGCAGCCGATCGCTGCGAGGGCGAGAATTCCTAGAATTACAAACTTCATGCAAGGGTTATTCCATGTTTCATGGCGAGGGCAAGGGCATGCTAAAGATACTTTGGTAGCTTGAACTTGAATCTCCGCATGGGAAGGATGGACGAAGCAATGACAAAGTAAATGATCCCCGGGGCGTTCAACGTGATGTTGGTGAAGATCATCCATACGGTTGGATTTAATCCTTGAATGATGAAAATTGCCGATCTATCAAGGACGATAATGGGAAGTCCCGTCAAGATAATCACCAAAATGACATTGAGCCAAAAGTATTTGGACTTGTTAAATCGTGGCAAGCCTGTTTTGAATCGCAGAACATCCACATGTTTGAACATGGCAATGAAGGTCAGTACAAGGCTAAGGATTGTAAAGATGAGCAAGTCGATCTGCACCAAACTGATCGAAATGTAAAGTCCAACCAGTTGTCTTAGAACTTGCAAGCCTTTCTCCTGACCTGACTACATTTTCCGTCGTTGCGCGGAGATGACTTCAGTATTCATTCCCGCCCAGTGGAGCATGCCCCCGTAGCGGCCGTGTTCCATCTTGATGCACTTATCCACAACTGCAATGAGACCCGCTTCGGCTGCTTTTTCGGCAGCTTCAAAGTTAATGATCCTGAGCTGCATCCAAACTGCCTTCGCCCCAATCTTGATCGCGTCCTCGACGATCCCGGGGACTTCGTTCGAAGGACGAAAGATATCGACAATATCGACCGGAACCGGAATCGATTCCAAATTCGGATAACACTTCTCACCAAGGATCTCTTCCGCCTTCGGATGAACCGGAATAATCGTGAATCCACGATCCTTAAGGTACGAGCCAACCATGTTGCTCGCTTTGGTTTTTTCGGTAGAAAGTCCGACAATGGCGATGGTTTTGGACGTTCGAAGCAGCTCCTGAATCGCTTTGCCATTCTGGTACTTCTCCCGTTGCTCGGGAGTCAGTTTGGTGTTGAGTGAAATGTCGCAAACGAGCGTAGACATGGTGATTTCCTATACGTTGGCTAACGCTTGGTCGAGGTCCCAAAGCAGGTCGTCGGTGGTTTCCAAACCAACCGAGAGCCGAATCATCGCGGCGGAAATTCCCGAGGCTGCCATTTCGGAATCGCTGAGTTGTTGGTGAGTGGTCGATCCGGGATGGATGACAAGGCTCTTGGCGTCGCCGACATTCGCAAGGTGAGAGAAGAGCTGAAGCGATTCGATGAAACGTTTTCCGGCTTGTCGCGCATCGCCACCGCCAGGATTGATTTCGAACGACATGACCGCACCGGGGCCCATGGGAAGGTACTTCTCGGCCCTAGTGTAATGTGGGTGGCTGACCAATCCGGCATAGTTGACCTTTGCCACTTTTGGGTGTTCCTCCAGAAATTTGGCGACTGCGTGGGCGTTCGAAACGTGTCGCTCCATCCGAATCGAAAGGGTTTCTAGCCCCTGAATGAGCATGAACGAGTTGAACGGCGAGATGCAGGCACCGGTATCTCGAACCGTTTCGGCACGGAGCTTCATGAGGAATCCGTAGTGACCGAAGGTGTCGAAAAACTTGAGCCCATGATACGAGTCGGTTGGGTCGGCAATGGTGGGATAACTTGAAAAGTCGAAGTCGCCTGAATCAACGACGAGTCCGCCGATGCTGGTTCCGTGCCCGCCAATGAACTTGGTTGCCGAGTGGATGACGATGGTAGCACCCCATTCGATTGGTCGGCAAAGATAAGGCGTAGCGAAGGTGCTATCGACAATGAGCGGGATATTTTTACTCTTTGCCAGGTCGGCATAGGCCGATAGATCAGCGATGCTCCCAATTGGGTTACCAATGATCTCGATGAAGAGGGCTCTGGTTTTTGGCGTGATCGCGGCCTCCCAAGCAGTTAGGTCATCGGGGTCACAGAACGTCGTTTTAACTGAGAGCTTTTTGGCGGTGTGCGCCAACATGGTGAGGGTGCCGCCGTAGAGTTGAGACGACGCGACGATTTCGTCGCCGGGGCTGCAAAGCGTCATGAGGGTGCCAAATTCGGCTGCCATTCCGCTGGCTACCGCTACCGCGCCGGTTGCACCTTCGAGCGAGGCAATTCTCTCCTCGAGGACGGCTGTGGTTGGGTTACTGATACGCGAATAAATATTGCCGTACTCTTTCAGCTCAAACAGGTGGGCGGCTTCTTCGGTGTCACTAAACACATACGAAGTGGTTTGATAGATCGGAACGGCGCGGGCACCAACGTAGGGGTCAGGAATCTGTCCGGCGTGGAGCATTTTTGTTTCAAATCCAAATTGTCGTTTACTCATACTCGAATGAACTCCATCACTCCGGGAATCTGTCCGAGTTCAGTGAGGTTTTCTGGGGTCGGTCGCTGCGGCTTGTCACGATCCATGCTGACGACGCAAAGGAAGCCGAGCTCCTCGCCATTGGTTGCGCGAAACTGATGCCAGGTAAAGGCGGGAATGTGAACGACGTCATGGGTGTTGATTGGGGTTACTTTGTCGCCGACAAAGACTTCTCCCGAACCACGAATGATCATCACCGCGTGCTGGTGCTGGTGTCGCTCCAGAGTCGAATGGCCATCGGTCTGCATCTCGAAGTAACGCATTTCCACCGGCAGATCGTTCGAACCTTGGAATAGCGTCTGGCGAGAGATGCTTTTGAAGTGGGTGCCGCCATCTTCTTTGTAAGGCAGGAGGTCTACGCCCTTCCAGCGGAATTTGTCGGAGGTTTGCCTTATCATGAGGTTTGCGGGAGCTATTCGATTCTACGAATTCAAAGCACTCCCTATCGCATCCTCAATTATACTTTGGCGTGGCTATCGGGTCTTAAGAAGGCCGACTGCGAATTTGCCACTAAGAGTCACCATCGGCAAACCTGCCCCTGGCTGAACCGAGCCGCCAGCATAAGTTACGTTTCCCCAGCGATCATCTTGATTGCTCGCCGGAAACATGCCCCACAGGCGGCTGGCATCGTTTAGCCCATAAAGCGATCCTCGGTAGCTACCGTGAGCTGACTCAAAATATTCGGGAGTTTGGACTCGCACGAAATCAACATCGCTCTCATCCCAAGTCAAGCCGGCTTTTGCGAGAACTCGATCAACTCTTTGGGTGTACTCAGACTCTGATTTTGGCCAATTGATCCCGGCAACTTTGGCCGGAGACGTGACCACGGCAAAGACGTTCGATGAACCGGCTGGTGCGGCTTCGGGATCTAAGTTTCCGGTCGAATTGACATAAACGATAGGGTCGGTCGGAAACTTCCCTGCCTGATACAACTCCTCGAACCCCTGAGCAAAATTGGTGGGAATAAACAGATTGTGATGATCCAGAATAGGAAAGGATCGGCGGATTCCTCGATGAACCGTGAAGTAGCTGAAACTGGGTTCCCCGATGACTTTCTCCGAGCGGTAACCCGCAAATGTAAATCGATCTACGTTTGAAACAAACGCTTCGGCTTCAATTCGTTCTCCCGAATTCAAAATTGCCGCCTTCATCCATTTGCCGTCACCTTCGACCGCCTGAACCGCTTCGCCGAACCGAAACTGCACGCCGAGTTCTTGGGCCAATCGTTGAAACGCTTGCGGAATCGCCCTTACTCCCCCTTCTGGAAAATAGACACCATCGGTGAGCATGTAATACGGAATCAAAAAGGCACCAGGAGACTTTGCCGAATATGTTTGCCCACCGTAAGACGGAAAGCCATAGAAGAACGCCCGAACAAGAGGAGATTCAAAAAGGGGATCAACCAACTGTTTGTAAGTTTTCAAAGGGTTAAATCCCATTCCGAAACGCAAGAGGTTACTGTCCAACAATTGGGATTTGCGAACATACGGATGGTCGTAAACTGTTTTGTCAAGGAGTGGCTCGACTTTGGCTAGCTTGCCGAGTAATGTACCAAGGGCTTTGGCATCATGGGGGTTGATGTCGTGCAACAACTTTAGGCAGTCTTCGCGGTTTGCGGGCAAATCAATCGGAGCATCGTCACCAAAGAAAACTCTCGAAATTGTGGTCAATGGCTGGAAGCGTAAGTAGTTCGACATTTGCCTTCCCGCCGCCTTAAAAACAGCTTCGTATAGCTTGGGAAGAATAATAATTGATGGGCCAGGATCGAGCGTGTACTCTCCGATTGTTATCCCGGCGGCTTTTCCTCCGACCTTATCGGATTTTTCGAGAACGAGCACATCGTATCCGGCTAGCCGACCATAAATTGCCGCGCTAAGACCACCGAGCCCGGCTCCGATCACGACTAACTGTTCACTCACAAGTGTCTTTACGTCGAGATGCTCGTGATCCTTTCGATGAAGTCTTTTTTGCCGTTCGAATAGCTGGCGATATCTATGGGAAACTGCTCCGCAAGCTTCAGTTTCAATTCGGCATATTCCCGCGCTGAAGCAGAATTCGACCGTAGAGCGTCGCGAAAAGCGAGTCTTTGCTGCCAGTCCTGGCTGGTTATCTCATAGACATGGACATGGTGGGTTCGCGGCTTGCCTAACATGAAAAAGTGCCGTCGAGGCACGCCGACTTCTCCACGAAATTTATAACCGAGATCTTCCATTACCGGGACCAATTCAAACCCCTTTTCGAAGTCTTCAATGGCAATCGCAATATCAATGATGGGTTTCGATTCAAGCCCTGGAACGGCAGTGCTACCAATATGCTCAGTTGCCAAAATCCGATTTCCCAGCGCTGAATCGAGCCTCGCGGCTTCTTCCGCGTATAGATTTGGCCAATGCGGATCGTAGGGATGAACTGCGACCCGATGTTGAGGGAGACCTAAACTCATGGATTTGGAATAAGAGCCTTGTACTGGTCCATAACCGGTACGGTTCGATCTCCAATCTTCAGTTGAATCGGCGTGAAAGAAGTCAATTCAAATTCGATTCCTCTGTCCGTCTTTGTCCACTTCACGCTAATTTTCTTCCCGTTAGCGAGCGGAAAATCCCCCTTGGCGAACCTTAGGTTTCCGGTCTGAACATCAAGTTGAAAGGTGTTATCACCCAAATCGAACCTAGGACGGAGTCCCAAGACGTATCGTGACAACTGCCATGTTGGACAACCAGACCATTCGTGGCAATGCGACCAACGAGTATCAAAAACTTCCAACCAAGTTGTTCGATTATCGCCCAAGGCCCATCCCCAACATTTGCGATATTGATCAAGCACAAACGGAGCTTCTCCGTAATTCAACAATGCCGCAAATGCAAAGTGAGCAAAGTACGGAGTCATGACGTTTGGATCTTCAATTG
Source organism: Armatimonadota bacterium (assembly GCA_043770615.1). Taxonomy (GTDB): domain Bacteria; phylum Armatimonadota; class Fimbriimonadia; order Fimbriimonadales; family Fimbriimonadaceae; genus Fimbriimonas. Next base: position 42,286 of record JAYVHY010000295.1, read on the forward strand.
AAGGATCGCTCAGTCTTGGACCAGACGCATTGTTGGGGAAACATGAGAGCAAATGGCTCTTGATCGCTTTGATGCACGACGGAATCTGCTCTTTGGGAACAAGGTTAGCCAGCAGGGCAAGCGCTGCTCGTTGATAGCCAACATTGGAAAATCCTCCGACAGCATGGGTCTTTGAATCGAGCCAAGCCTTGACTGACTTTTCAATCTGCGCGGCACTAGCCATGAATTCCTTTGAGTGATCGATATCCCCAACCGCCTTTTCCCAACGATCCATCGCTCGAAGCGCCATTAAGTAGTGGATGTTGAGGGCGATATCGGTCGGCCCCTCATTACGAACGTAACCCCAATCCACAAATCCCCATCCTAAGTCATCGCTAACTCCGTCGGCGTTGGTTTTCGCCCTAAATGCTGCCATGTTCTTTCTCGCTGCCGGCAACAGCTCAACCAACAAAGACTTATCTCCACTTAGCTCCCAATAGTGAATGCAAGCAGTCGCCCACTGGGCGGCATACGTGGATAAATAGCCTGGGTCACCCGGACCAACCCCTGCAACCAGACCATCCGACCGAGCCGCTTGGGCTGCTTGCACCAGTGCCCGCCGAGACAAACTGAGATCGCTCCAGGCAACGGCAGCAATGTCGGTGGCAACCGAAGCAACATCGCCAGTCCATTGTCCTCGCTCACGAGTTGGGCAATCGACGAACGAGTCCTCAGAACATGCCCGTACGGTTTCAACTCCGGTTAACCAAATCTTATTGAGCAAGTCGTCGTCGCATGAAAACGTTCCTGCTGGATCTGGATAATAGGTTCGCTCAAGAAACGACTCGTTAACAAACTCGAGCGGACCGGTCGCCTTGATGTGTACTTCCAAATATCGACCACCCTTGGGAGTAAATGGCATGAATTCTTGGGGTCCTCCGCGAGCGACGAAATGATCCATATTACAACTTGATGATCCCGATAAGTTCAACCATGGATGGACTCGCCCATGCCTTAATTCTTCACACATGGCAAACTCAACAATCGCGCCTTTAGGCAAATCAAGCGTAAACTTTGGTCGTCCTAGACGAACCCGACCAAGGTCGTATCGACGCCAAACTCCTTGTGCAGGAACCCCTTTGGGAGCAAGCTCGTCGAGGAAAAATCGAACAGCGGGGTCATCCTTTTCGTATCCGTAGGTCACCGCCATTGGGCCAGTTGCAATTGGTTTGATCGGCAAAAGGTTCATCCGAACCGGAGTAGTTTTCGCTTCAGTTATCGGACCAACTCCGGGCTTAGCTTCGACCGGGTCTCTCCACTTAGAGTCGTCGAACATTGGACTTTGCCATTCTCGCCAAATCTGACTGGTGTCACACCAATCAATCCAACCCAAGATATTGCTGATTCGCCGAACCCTCGGTTGGTATCCCGGTATGCGCTCGCACTTCCAAGTCACTGATGCCTGATCGGTGCCATCCATCAAAGAGCACCACACATAGGGCGGAATACCACTGATGATTCGAGTTGTAACGCCATCATTGCGAACTTGCAATGCCAGAGTATGTTTGCCTGGGACAGTCCCTAATGTCACCGACTGGTACTCAGGAAACTCCTTCGAATAGCGGGCGGGGCCGTCATGAATCAATTTGCCATCGAACCAAACAAGGTATTCGGAAGCACCAACAATCTTTAGTTGCACCCGAGACGATTTGTTGTAAAAAGTTCCGCGAAAAGCTACAAACGAATCAGCGTCGTCGGCCACGCCTTTCGGTGCCCAAAATGGCGTCGTTGATACCGGAATTTGTAAACCTAAAAAGGCAACCGCGAGAATGCCGAACATGATTACCAGTATGTCCGTTTAACGGTTGGCACACGATCAAAGTTGTTGCAACTCTATCTTGCCTGGTGGTCGAACGAGCGATCCTTTTGCTTTCGTCAAAGTATCGCCAAAATCACTGCGACCAATCTCAATCATCCGTAACATTCGAGCCACTACGTCAGGATTCTGGTCCGCTACATTCGTGGTTTCAAAGGGATCGTTGTCAAGATCAAAGAGTGCTAGCCCAATTTCCCCGGTGGTTTCTCCGTTTGGTTTTCCTCCGATGCCAGGTGGTTGGGTTTGCAACCGATGGTTATGAGGAACATGCAATTTCCACTTCCCGCTGCGGACGGCGTGAAGCTCTCCGGGCCAATAATAATAGAACCACTTCCAAGGTGTTCTCGACCCAGGCTTATCCGTGATCAAATCGAAGATGTTGTGTCCGTCTATTTCTTTGTCGGGCAACTTCGCGCCTGCCATCGATGCGATGGTGGGCAGGACATCCATGGTAGATGCCAATTCTCGAATCACGCCTCCTGCAGGCACAGTTCCGGGTTGATAAAAGATTCCTGGCACCCGAAAGCCACCCTCGAAAGCGGTGCCCTTGCCTTCTCTTAGTCCGCCCGATGATCCAGCATGCTCTCCATAAGGGAGCCAGGGCCCGTTATCCGAGGAAAACATCACTAGCGTGTTTTGCTCCAGCCCATTTTTCTTCAAAGTATCGAGGATTTCTCCAACCGATGCATCAAGCTCTTGAATTGTATCCGCGTAAAGTCCCTTTCCACTTTTGCCGAGAAACTTCTTACTGGCGGCAATTGGTACGTGCGGCATCGATGGAGTCATGTATAAAAAGAAGGGTTTTTGCTTGTTTCGAACAATGAATTCTTTTGCCTTATGGGTGTACTTCTGGGTTAAAAGCGCCTGATCGTCAAGCGTCTTTACTTGCTCAACTGGCTTTGTGTTCTCATGCAAAAATAGGTCTGGCCATCCCTTGCCGTTTGGTGGCCACATGTCATTTGAATAGGGGAGCCCATAGTAGTAGTCGAAGCCATGGTAGGTTGGCATAAGATTCTTGACCCCAAGGTGCCATTTGCCAACACATGCGGTGGCATAACCCATCGGCTTAAGCATTTGCGCAATTGTGGTTTCTTCCAAACTTAATCCAGTTGGGGAATCTGGATTGAGTACTTGAGGAACGGAAACCCTCGCTGGATAGCATCCAGTAAGGATTGAGGCTCTGGAGGGACTGCATGCTGGAGACGCGACATTGAAGTCGGTAAACCTCACGCCATTCCGAGCCATTCGATCTAGGTTTGGAGTCTTGAATCTTGTGTTCCCGTAGCAACTCAGATCACCGTATCCCAAGTCATCAGCAAAGATGATCACGAAGTTCTGCGTCTTAACCAAGTTCATTGAAAGAGCAAAGGCTAAGCCTAAAACCATAGCTGGATTATACAGGTGTCACGTTATCGGCGTTGGTGCACATTTGCGTCGACAATCACAAGGGCTTGAATCTGAAGCAGTCTATTTCAGTTTTAGATGACGATAAAATTGGGTATTGCTTTAATCTGAGTCAAACGTTGCTGCGGATCGCAGCGATCCCTATTTGCTGAGCCAAAAAATTTGTTTCGTGATGAACCGAACAATAGTAAAAGTTCAGTATTCGGAACCCTAGAAAATCGTTTTGAAACCGTTTTGCTTCTGGTTCCAATCCGGTAGCGTATCGTGGAGGATTTCCTTGATCGCCTTCCGGACCTCAATTGTTAAATGTGCGTATGGCTTCGATTGGTCTTTGCCGTCGAGGATTTCTGTGAACCGAGTGAAGACTTGGGCTTTGGCCTCGGTCGGAAGGCTTGCAAATGCTGACGAATAGATCATTGGGCTGCACGGATACTTGAGGAGTCTTGCCTTGAGATCCAATTCACTGAGCCGCCTTCCGGATTTGTCGGCAGGGGAACTTTGACTAAAAGTTGATGTAAATCCGCTTGAACCTTTGATTGGGTCGGTCAACATTGGTTCACCTGAGCAAAGCAATGCCTGAACCAATGGCTCACACGCATTTTGAACTCGATCATGGATTTGATTTTGAACGTGCTCAGAAGAAAAGCCAAACTTCAGGAGATCGATTGCTTCTTTCACCGCTTTGCGAGTCAAGTAGCTTGCCTTTGTGATCTGGTTTTGGATGGTCATTTGTTGCTCAATTACCATCAAAGCTACGATGTCTGAGTTTGATGTTGCATAGTTTTTGACATCAAAGTATCGTGCCAGATCGGTGATATTTGCACCTTTTTTCGTATCGATAGTTGACGCCTGCTCGTTGCCTCTGGCGACTTCGTTACCCATGTGACGTTGTTTACCATGTTGCCCTGTTACATACCAACCGCCCCATCGATCTTTGATTTCACTCGTTGCAGTGGTTTTGAATGAGCCATTGGCAAATCTTGGCATCCCATCGGGACCAGCATAGACAGAGCGAACCATTAGACCAGGAACCTGACCGGTCATTGACGAAAAGTGACACTGAAAACAATCCATTGTCTGGCGAACCAGCCTTGGCCTTGCTGTCACTTGGTTTGCGAGCGTGAAGAACACCGGACCTACTTTTGGATCTATTGCAATGATTTCAATGACCGGAGCACTTGGAATCCACCCGACGTAGATGTGATCATTAAAGTAGAGTGCCCGGGGAGTTAGTGGCGAAATGAAATTCGATTGCAAACTTGTTTTTGAGAAGACCAGGATTTGGGATTCAATTGAAATTCCCAACTCTTTAAGGACGGATTTCAAATAGCCTTGCTTCGGTTCGAAGGTGAGCTTTATGCTGCCAACTCGAATCCTCTCCAACATTGTTGAGACCGAGTCGGCCATATTCGGTGCTATAAACTCAGCTGGAATGTCATTGTATGTGTCTTGTTTGAGGTTGGCAAACACAAACGTCGCAGAACTTGCCACAAGAAACGCGATGCGACGAAAAGCGCTTCGACTGCTGAACATCCCTGGTTTTAATTTACTTCGCATCAAATTTCGAGTTCAGATTATCATTTAAATTCTCTTGATCTGAGTCATTGTTTTGAATGACCATGTTCAATTCCCGGTGTGCTAGAATTTCGGTGAATGACCGTCCTTACCGCTTATGTGAATGTACGTCCCGACTCAATTGGTGATGCTCTGGAAGCATGTCGAATTGTCCGTGCGGCTTCGGTGACTGAGCCAGGTTGCGAGAGGTACGACTTCTTTCAGAGTCCCGATGAACCAACAAGAGTCGTATTTGTAGAAGAGTGGACAACTCGCCAAGACCTCGAACTGCACTTCCAACAAGATGCCTTCAAAACGTTCTTCGGCATTATGGGAAATCTAACTGCAACTCCGTCAGAAGTTCGAATTTTCGAATCTTCGCTCACCGAATAGAAATCGTTCTTTCCAGACAAAAAACTGAATCTAGGAATTTGAAATGTCCGAAAGTGCAATTCGGAAGTCGCTGAGTTCATGACATTCGGTCAAATCAAGGTGAGTCAATGAAATGAGATAGTCATGAGCTCCGCGACCACCAACAAGAATAGGGAACGAATCTCCTAGTAAGGCCCGAAGTGTGGTTAGTTCTTCTTTGATTTCGGGATCATCGACAGGATAAACCAGGCTTAGGGCCAATGCTTTTGAACCACTTTGGCGAATTGCACCGGCAATTTCGTAAGCAGGCAGGTTGGGTCCAAGATAAGTAACTTGCCATGCCTCCAATCCAGCTATAACTGAAACAATCAGGGCTCCAATTTCGTGAAATTGGCCCTTGGGAGTGGTCACGAGAAGTCTTGGCGCATCGGTTGGATTTGAAATCGACGTTCTCAAATGCTCAAGAGTGGTTCGAACGACTGCCGATACCATGTGTTCTTGAGCAATGGAAATTGATTTTTCGATCCAACGGTGCTCTACATGGGACATCAACGGCAATACGACGCCTTCAATAAAAGGAGAGAGTCCCAACATTGTTGCGCCGCGAAGCAGAGATTCACGCAGGGCGTCTTCGTCTAGCTGATCCATTGCAATAATTGCGGCATCGAGAAAGCTTCCGTGAGGGATGTCGTTGATCGGATTTCCTAGCCTTGTTTGCTCTTCTTGGGAATATGTGGAAAGAGCACGGAGGTCTTCATTGGTTAACTGCGCGGCTTGACCGATGCTATGCCCGGCATCAATCGATTGCTTGAGAAGTTGCAATCGAGCAACGTCAGAATCGTCATACAGCCGTCGGTTTGTTTCGGTCCGATCTGGGCTCAAAACATGATGTCGACGTTCCCAGGCTCGAATGGTGTACTGTGACAGACCGGTCATTGTTGCAACGGTCCGAATCGTGTACTTCATAGGTTGGGCTCATATAGTGTAGATACCTTGTCTAGAATTTGTCAAGCTGTATTTTCACCGGCATTGACTCCGGCTTCACATAAAAATATAAAAAGTAGACAATATATAGACAAAATCTATACACTTTTTAATTTTGTATGCGTATAGGTTTGTAAGAGCCTGCCGACAGAGAAATTGACAACCGTTAATTCTCCTTCCCCTGCAAATGTCGAAGGCTCCGATTTAAGAGAAAACAGAAACATGAAAATTACAAAGATGATCGCCCTTGTTGCCCTCGTTGGTACCGTTGCAAGTCAAGCATTTGCTAAAGTCCAATCCGATATCGTTGACACCGCCGTTGGAGCCAAGGGATTCTCTACACTCGTAGCTGCAGTTAAGGCCGCTGGTCTTGTCGACACCCTGAAAGGAGATGGACCGTTTACCGTTTTCGCTCCAACCGACGAAGCGTTCAAGAAACTCGAAAAGAGCAAGCCAGGCACGATTGCCATGCTTCTCAAGCCAGAGAACAAGAAGACCCTCATCGCAATTCTCACCTACCACGTTGTGCCAGGAAAGGTTCTCGCAAGCGACGTCATGGGTTTGAAGAACGGCACCAAGGTCAAAACGGTCAATGGCAAGTCAATCATGGTTAGCAATAAGCATGGCGTACTGGTCAACAAGTCAAAGGTCGTCAAGACTGACATTATGTGCACCAACGGCGTCATTCACGTAATTGACACTGTACTACTTCCCAAGTAAGCACCCCACTAGCTCGTCGATTCTATCATTGAGTCGGCGAGCTTGACCCCAAAAAAACAAATGACACATTTAATCATTGGCAGTACGATCGGATTGTTTCTCATGGCAGCCCCAATTCTTCAACAAGATAAAGGAGCGAAGTCAGAGAAATATGTAATGGTCAAAACTGACAAATACTCTTTCGAAATTCCTCGAGGCTGGACCGTTGGTGAAGAGACACCATGGGGAGCTAGAGATATGATGCCTGCAAGCGGAAGTGGAAAGCTTGGTGCGATGACCGCTGGACCAACGAAAGCTAGTTGGGATGAACTATATCGAACGAGCCTCTACTTCGTTATGCGAGAAGAGAAGGGCACTGCCACTCCGTTCCGAACTGGAAAGACGAAGCAAGGCTATGAGTGTATGAGTTTTGAAGTAGCTCAGCCATCCGGATTTGTCAATCGCCGATTTACCCTTTTGAAGGATGGAAGCGGGAATGCCTTGGCTCTTTCAGTCAAAATTCCATCGGCGTCAGTAGAAAAGATGTATTTGGCAGATTTCCAAAGAATGGTTGACACCGCTAAGCTGAAATCGTAACTGCGAGCCACATCGCATTGAGTCACTTGCGAATTGAATGTGAACGTGTTGTGCGTTCACACTCAATTCGATTTGACACGGTTTTGATAGAGTCTAATTTGCGATAAGTCGCATGTAGTTGACTGAAGCGCGTATGATCTTTGCGTACGTTCTGTCAATATAACTCGCCCTTATACGAACCTGTCCGCTTATGGGATCTACGTACTGTTGGGCATTCCCCGGAAGTTGAACCGAGTTACTAACTGGGGTTGTTTTCAACTTTGTTGCGAGCACGGTGACCCACTGATTGCTTGTCACATTGAATGCTTGGACGGTCTCAACGTAGGCTAAATAGGAGTCATAGTCTGACTCCAAGTCCTTTCGTGATTGCCATTCGAGCCTAAGCGTGCTTGGATTCTGGAGCCTGGGGATAATCGCTATATCAAAGATTGCTTTCCCTCCCTTGCTACTGGAAGTCATCCAGAGGTTGTCCGGCTTGAAAAGAGTTTCAATTTCACCTTGGATTGTGCCGCTAACGGGGATTGCCTCTGATGGGTATCGGCTAGGCATGCTGAACGATTCTACGGTTACGCCCGTTCTGCGCACGAAGTCAAGTCGCAGCCGGTAGTTGTCGGCCCAGGCATGCTGTGCGCCGTAGTCAGCATTGAATCGGAACTGACTCTGTCCCATGATGGTTCCCCAGTTATAGAGGCTCCTTCCTCCTAATCCGTTCACAAAATAAGGAATGCCATCGACGCTCAATCGCTCGTAACTGTGGTCATGCCCAGTGATCACAGTGTCAGCACCCCACAGGGCAAATGGCCATTGCATATAGGTTGTTGGACCATGTTGAGCTGATGAATAGGCCGCATGATGGAACACAACTATCTTGTATCGTGCGAGGGACGCAGCCATTTGAGCTTGGAGCCATTGACCCTGGATGGAGGATGAAGTGACACCGTCGGGCTCGTTTGGGTCACTGTCGAGGATAAAGAATTGACACTCGCCTTGCGTGAATGTGTAGTATCGCTCGTTGCCCGGCAGATCGAAATACGCTAAATAAGGATTTGCGCCAGTAGGGTTTGTTCCGTTGTTACCCCAGTCGTGATTTCCTAGGCAGGGGAAAAATCGCCTTGTCGCTGAACCTGCGCCAAAAGCCCCGGTGTAGTTATAGATGAAATTGTGATAATACTGACCAATATTGGCATCGATTGTGGCGGCTGCGCCAGTATCGTAGTTATTGTCGCCAGCGGTTACGACAAAATCTGGATTCCAGCTTGAGACCATCGTGGCAACGTTGGCTTCGGGAACACTGCTGTTCCCGAAGTCTCCGATTATGGCGAAGTGGGTTGGTGCGGTTAAAAATAGAGTAGCAAGCGCAAAGATCATTATCGTGAAATTACCTCAGATTCTGGATCATGCTTCTAACTATTGCTTCTTCAATTCTAGTAGTCCAAAACTTCGCTAAAAATACTTAATCGGCGTATAGTGGGCGTATGGCATACGAGAAATTACGTGTGGGATCAAAATTGATCGAAAAAGCAACGGGAACCGAGTATGAGATTGAACTGGTTGGAGATGCTGGGCAAGAAGGCTATTCCTACGAGTTGTATCCAGAGTTTGTAAAGGAAATTCATAGCTGCGAGATTGGGCTTGAAGAGACATATCCGTTTGCAGTGGTGAGAATTGAGAGACCCTAGGCTCAATTAAGAATAGTGATGAGAAGTGAAGGCGCCGAAAGGACTATTGATGGCTTTTCTGCTCCCTAAGAAAGGTTCCACGCGTCAAAATAGTGGTCTTTCTTATGACAAATCTTGATATTGCTCAATCTGCGGTTCTTCGCAAAATAACTGATGTTGCCGCAGAATCTGGTCTGAAGGAGAAGCAGTTCGAGCCACTCGGCTACTACAAAGCCAAGCTGACCCACGAATCGGTTCAGGAATTCAGTTCCAACAGCAAAGGAAAGCTCATTTTGGTGACCGCGGTGAGTCCCACTCCTTCCGGTGTCGGCAAGACAACCGTAACTGTAGGTCTTGCTCAAGGTCTTCAGTTCATTGGCAAAAAGGCGATCCCAGCTATCCGTGAACCAGCCCTTGGACCAATTTTTGGAGTAAAGGGCGGAGCATGCGGCGGTGGGTATAGCCAAGTGCTTCCGATGGAAGACATCAACTTGTTTTTCACGGGCGATTTTCCGGCAATTACGGCGGCGCACAATTTGTTGAGTGCCTTGCTGGACGCCCATCTGCAGCATGGAAACGAACTTCAGATTGATACTCGGGATAACCTTTGGCCCAGAACCATTGATATGAATGACCGATCCTTAAGAAAGATCGTGGTTGGGCTTGGCGGATCTGGCAACGGTGTTGTTCGAGAAGATGGGTTTGTGATCACTCCAGCGAGCGAGATCATGGCGATTCTATGCCTTTCGACATCTCTGGCTGACTTGAAGGATCGACTTGGGGCAATTGTCGTTGGGCGGAATATGTTGAAGGAACCGGTCACTGCGGCTCAGTTGAAAGCAAGTGGAGCCATGGCGGCCTTGCTCGCAACGGCAATTCGTCCCAATCTAGTTCAAACGATGCATGGCGATCTTGCTTTTGTGCATGGTGGACCGTTTGGCAACATTGCTCATGGATGCTCCTCGCTTATCGCTACCCGGTGTTCGCTCGGGTTGGCCGACTATACGGTCACCGAAGCTGGTTTTGGCGCCGATCTTGGTGCAGAGAAGTTCCTCAATATTTTGTGTCCTCAACTTGGTCGGGGACCAGATGCCATCGTTTTGGTGGCAACGATCGCGGCCCTCAAGCACCAAGGCGGCGGTGATCTTCACCTTGGTTTTGCCAACTTAAGACGGCATATCAAGCACCTACAATGCTACGGACCAAAAGTTGTGGTCGCAATTAATCAGCGAGCCGAGGATGATTTGAAGGATCACCAACTTTTGATCGAAGATTGCCAATCAATTGGAGTCTTGGCCGTCACTTGTAACCCATGGGGCGGCGGCGCAAAAGGGTGTGAACAACTGGCGAGAGAAGTTGTGGCGATGATGGTTCATTCGGCACCATTTATTCCGCTTTACGAAAGGAGTTCGACCTTTCAAAACAAATTGACGGCAATTGTCAAGCGGGCTTATGGTGGTGAGGGATTCGAGCTTTCGGAAAAAGCTCAGAAGAGTCTGGCTTGGATTGAGAAAAATGGCTTCGGGGAACTTCCCGTATGCGTAGCGAAGACTCAATATAGTCTGAGTGATGATCCGACTTTGCAGAATGCGCCGGAAGGGTTTACGCTTCATGTAAAAGAGCTCAAGCTGTCGGCCGGTGCTGGATTTATTGTTGCCATTTGCGGTGACGTCATGCTGATGCCGGGGCTTGGAAAAACCCCGACTGCCTTTGCGATTGATGTCGATGCCAATGGCAAGTTGAGTGGACTGTTCTAGTCTTATCGGGACTTACTTTTTAGGCTTTTCGAATGAGATTCGTTTGTTCTTTTGGTCGATCGAAACTTTGAAGAGTTGGAGGAACATAGCACCAATGTTTCCGAACGGGAACATGTCATGCATTTCGATCATCGGAACGTTTGCAGCCATTCCACCGACTTTGATCGGTCCCTTTACTTTTGCGCCGAAAATTTCGATCGTGTTGAAGTTTGTGCGAGCTCGTCCAATGACTTTTGGTTCTCCGGCAAGAGGAAGTTGGTTTTTGAACTTCATGGGAACCATGATTCCTCCATCAGACCCAGAATCAATGTGTCCTTTGATTTTGACTTTACCAATCTCGATGGGCAAAGTTGGGACACCGTGATCAAGACCGTAGGTGAGAGCAGATGAAGGGAGGGAGCCTCGTTTGAAGGTGATTTGTCTTGCAGGGTAATCGAACGTCAGGAGTAGATCCTTAAAAACGCCATATCCGAGGACGCCATCCACATATTCTGGTGTGCCGGCTGGTCCGGCATCGGCAAACATGGGAACGCCATAAAAGTGAGCTGATCCGGCAGTCAATTCGGGAATCTTATACAAGGAAACTTCTCGAGATCCTTTGCCACTGGGGTCGCCGGCCAAGACCTTACCAATGGGCTTCAGGCCAAGTTTGACTAAGATGGCGGGAGATATCCTGCCTCCGCCTACAGTACCGGTATCCAACGCGAAGCGATACGGTTTCCCAGCGATTTTTATCTCAATTATTGGGGCTCGATTGGCGCCAGGTAGCATCGGAATCGTAACCGACGAAGGGCAAGAAGTCTTTTCGACTGGAGCTGGGGGGCGCTGAATTGTGCCAATTAAGGGTATCAAGGTAAGGATAGTTGAGATCATTCCAATCTACTTAACGATAAGATTTTGTAAAATGTTCCAATAATTAGATAATTCTATGTCTGAAAGCACAATTCTTACCCGGGAGCAGATTCGCGCGCTTAATAGTCCGATAAGGTTGGACATCATGACTAGTCTTCGGGCATATGGGGATGCGACGGCTGGCGAAATCGCGGCTCGAGTACGAATTGATGAGCATCTCCTTTACTACCATTTGCGTTGTTTGACGAAAGTTGACTTGGTAACTATTACTGGGCAACGAGCTGGCTCGACTAAGCCAGAGACTATTTTTTCTGCTCGAGCACCGGGAAGCACTTCCGAGTTGGATATGCGAGACGAGGCGACTCGGAATGAAGTGAAGCGTAATGTTCATACAATTCTTAAGGCGGCAGCACGAGAGTATTGCGATGCGACGGACATTCATTTTAACGATCATCGCGATGACTTCCTCCTAGTGCGTCGGAGCGCGTCATTGAGCGCAGAAAAACGAAAGGAGTTTATAGAGTTGGTGGACAAACTGACGATGCTCCTAGACGAGCAATCGGAACCAGGCGGGGAAGCATTCGGTTTAACTTTGGTCATGTCTCCTTTGCCACGAATCGAGAAATTGTAATCTTGACGGATTCTTGTTTCCGTTGGTAGAATCGGCGCCAGTGAGTTATTCGTTAATCGTCTACTGTGTTCCAACTGGTTCAATCCAGAAAACTGTTGGTTCAAATGATGAAATTCTCTTAGCGGAAATGAAGTCAAAGTATGCCGAAGCTCTTCGGGTCAACGATGAATTCTTTGAGGAGGATGAGGAAGATTTTGATGATGAGGAGAGTGGTTCTTCGGGAGGCGGGGTCTTTGGCTTTCTTGGGAAACTACTTGGAAAGGGCAACGCACCTGCCCAAATGCCGAGCGGGGCATATCCAACTAGTGAACAGATTCTTGAAGCACTCATACGGGGCGAAGAGATTGATCCTCGATGCGGAAGCAAAGCTGCATACGTTTTCGAACAAGTTTGCCGTCATCTCGGTGAACAAATGGCAGGCGACGCATTTTTTAGTCTCAGGCGATCCGATCAATGGTTTAAGAGTGTGAGTAAAGTGATCGAAAAAGGGGGACTTAAGTCGAGCCAATTTTCGATTTCGGATCATTTGCAGAATTGGGGTCCGATTATTGACTTGCCCGCACCCGATGATTTTCCGGGGATGGGATATCTGACCTTTGAGGAGGCGAGTGTGGCGGCACCGCTATTGAGCGCGCCGTCTATTGATGAAGCGGCGAAGAAGGACGAAAATGCGGAGTACATGGTGATGGCGGTTGGTGACATTCGAAATTGGCTCAAGTGTTGTGTTGATCGTCAGGGCGACCTCGTGGCCTTTTACTATTAGTGGTAATTGCTCGGTTTGTGTCCTGAAAATGGGCCTATCAGGGCGGTACGCGGGCTGGATGTGGGAGAGGTTAGGGCGGGGTGTTTTAGGTTCAATTTGTGTCGATTTGAATATGAGTTCTTTGTGACGTTAGTTTTCAGGACTCCAAGATTCATCCACCTCGTCAAGCTCATCAAAACGTGTTAGTGGCACCTTTTGACATGGACTCTTCCTATCTAGTGAGGAGATACTGGTTGTCCGTTTCAGTGATGGTCTGGTAACAATTTGAACGTAAATGAAAGTCTACTATTGTTCGTCTGCCTATTCCAAACTGTGTTTATTTGCGGACTAGGCTAGCTTCTGGGAGTAAGGAGTTTGATGATTTTTAAAGAACATTTATATAGACGTACGTCTAGTAAGTGTTGTTTCGTCAAATTGGAAAGTTCAACACTTTAATGAAACTGCGCGTTTTTACAATCTGGGAGCAAATTAATCCGGGCGGGGACGCCCGGGCTCCAAGGCGATCATTTCATCATTTTGCTAAAGTCACAGGATCACTGTTTGGGGTCAAATTCACCCGGAAGAGGACGCCTGGTTCCACGGTGCTTATCTCATCGTTTAATCCGTGCGAGGGTGTCTAGACTCCTGGGTTGTTCGATGTCTTAGTTGGAAAGGGATGGTTTCTTGCCAAAGTGCTTTTGCAATTCATCGAGTTCTTGTTGGTTGCCTCGCATGAAGAACTTGCGCATTTGGGTTGATTCATCAGTACCATCCCAACCGAGCATTCGGCAGATGACTTTGGTTTGTTTGGCGCCAACTGGTTCGAAGTAGAGGACGGTCCACACTTTCGAGATGGCGGTTTTGAAAGGGAATCCGTCGGGGAATCGAACGGTTTGAATCGCGAACATGCGCTCGGGATCAAAGCTGATGATCTTATTTTCGATGACGTCTTTGCCGGTGAGGTCGCTGCCGGCGGTATAGCTGGTTCTCATCAAGCCACCTATTCTGAGGTCAACCGTACCTTCGGCAACCATCCAGGATTTGATCCCTTTGGTAGTGGTGTAAGCATTCCAGACGTCTTTGACTGGAGCATTAACGGTGGCGAAATGCACGAGGGGCTGGGTCGCGGTTGCGAGATTGAGCATGGCTTCGGAATCAGACAAAGTTTTGTCTGACTTTTGTGCGATTGGCGCCCCGCAAATGCTGAGAGCGACGACGAGATTTGTGATAGAAGTGATCATGATTGTAACTAGGTTTTGGGGGTTGACCAATCTGATCCATCTCGGATAAGTCGGTCGAATTGGTCACGAAGCGACCCAATGGCCGCATCAAAAGGTTCGATTTTCTGGTGGGCTCGCGCGAGCATCACGGAACCTTCCATGGTTGCTAACACGAAAAACGAAAGTGCTTCGGGGTCGACTTCGGCGGGAAGTCGATCGGATGCAGCGATGACGAGTTGAGAAATCGCGTTGCGCCAGCCATCAAAGTTTTCGACGATCAAGTTTCGAACTTGGGGATGGGTGTTTGACATTTCGAGGGCAAGGTTGCCGATCGGGCAACCGAGGCGAAAGTCGGTTGCGATTAAGAGTTGTCGGTATCCGTTTAGGACGGCAAACAGTCGTTCAATTGGATCGACCACCCGGGAAAAGGCGGGCTCTAGGACCATAGGACCGAGCATTCCTTTGTACTTTTCGAGGACGGCGACCAGGAGGTCTTCCTTGGTTGGAAAAAAGTGATAGAGGCTGCCGCTGTTTGCTCCCGAGCGTTTGAGGATTTGAGCGATGCCGGTTGCAGTGTAGCCTTGGTCAAAGAAGAGCTCTCTCGCCGATTCGACGATGCTTTCCCTTGTGTCCACTTTTACTTCCGCCATTATCTCTTAGTTGATTGATCAACTAAGAGAATTATAACCCGTTTTTTGCTTGATTAACTGGAAAATTCGGTTTGTTTTCTACAAGAGCATTTTCAATACATCCATATTTGCCGCTTCGACCTTTCTTGGTCGGTCGCTGTTGATGCATGATATGACAAGGTTGCCTTCGGTCGGCAGGTAGAAGACACCGCAAAAGAAGCCGAAATTATCGCCACCACCGACATTGCAGAAGGGATTGCCAGCTCGGTTCTTTCCGATCATCCAGCCAAATCCTTCATTTCCGCTCAATGCAGCAAACATTCTGGGTTCATTCGTTGAGTTGAGAATCTTTCCTTGGGTGAGAGCAAGGATAGCTTTGCCCAGATCTCCTGGAGTTGAGACGATGCCTCCGGCTCCAATAATCGACCATGTTGGCTTGCCCCAAAAATACGGGCAATTCTTGGTGCCATGAGTTTTCGCGTTGTATCCGACCGAAAAATCACTGGCTGGCCATTTTTGATCGCCAAAGAACCCTGACCTCGTCATCTTTGCCGGTTCGAAAACGAACTTTCGAACCGAATCTTGCCACGGCCGCCCGGTCACTTTTTCGATGATTATGGCAAGCATGGTGTAGCCGTTGTTGGAATACTCTGATCGGGTTCCAGGCTTGAATTGAAGCTTCTCGCCCAGTAGTCTTGAGAGAGCAGTCTTTTTGTCAATGTTGGCGAAGTCGCCACCTTCTCCCGGGCGATCAATATATTCTCCAAAGCCGGCGGTATGGGCGAGAAGTTGTTGGATCGTGATGTCTTGTTTGTCGACGGGAACGCCGGAAATGAACTTCCCAATTTTGTCTGTCAATTTGAGTTTTTTGTCCTGCTCCAAACGAAGCATCACCATGCCGGTAAACCACTTGGTCACGGAGCCAATAGGGAAGATTGTGGACGGGGATATGCTTGCTTTGCCAGTCGGATCGACAAGGCCATAACCCTTTACGAGAACGACTTTTCCACCTTTTACAACGAGGATGCTTCCGTTGAATCCCTCTTTGGTCGCCGCCTGGTAGCGGGCATCCACCGATTTGGCTAAATTCGGAGTCTGAGGTTTGGCAAGAAGGAGAGAAAGTGAAGTGGCGATAATCATGATATCGTAATATACTGCATAATTACACTATATGGTTCCAGTTCCAAAAGATTCGATCACTTTGTCAGAGTCGCAGATGGCGATATTGGCAAATCCTCTGCGGTCGAGGATGGTATTGGCCCTTCGAACTGGAGGTGCATGCTCGATGAGTGAATTGGCACTTAGATTAGAAGTTGATCCGAAGATTCTTTACTACCCGTTGAAAAAGCTTACGGATGCCGGACTGGTTTGGCGTACCGGTTCGACGAAGTCGAATAGGCGAATTGAAGGAATGTATGGTTTGGTGGCTTATCGAATGGAGCTACCGAAATCTGCGGCATTGGAGACGCGCAAAAAACTGATGCGGACGACGATCCGTTGTGCGGAACAGGATGCGACGAATGCTCAGGAAGCATCAATCGTTGACCCTAAGGTGACCGACGCTATGAATGTCTTTCGGGCTCCACTTTGGCTGAGTGAGGATGACCGAAAGGAACTCTTTCAAGAATTGTCGGGGCTCGTTGAGAAATACTCATCGCGATCAATTCGTCAAGAAAATGACTTGCTCATGTGGACTTCGTTGATCGTTCCGGTTGCGCGACGAAACTGACGATTAAGGTCGGATTCCGTTTGAGTCGTACTCGGTGGTGATTCGGCTGCCTTGTTCTCTCACGATTCCTACCAAGTGTCCGATGACGGTTCCTTCGGCGGGGACGTCGGCGAATGCTTCGTTGACGCTGCTGAGGATGAATTGCTCGCCATCATGCTTGAGTTCTTTGACCGTCACTTGGTTATCTTTGGACCGGTGGAGAACGACGACGCCTAGCTTGGGTATGTTGGTTGATTGGAAGACCACGAGATCGCCGGGAAGGAGGAGGGGATGCATCGACAGTCCGATAACCCGGGCAGAAAATCGGCCCTTTGCGTCACCCATTTCGGTGGGAACGTATTCAAATTCATCCGCATCGAACGGATCTGACCAATCTACCGGGGTCGAGGCTGCCACTTGTCCGATGTACGGTACCTGAATCTTTAGCTCGGGAGCCGGGATTGTGGGGCGGGTGACTTCGTCGCCGTTGGCAATAGCGCGAGCCCGGTCAAGGATTAGGGTTGGGGGTATTGCCTTGCCGTATTCCCAATTCATGTAAGTGGTGTCAGGCACATCGAGGAGCCGAGCAAATTGCTTGAGCGTGTAGCGGCTCGCAAGTCTCAAGGATTTGAGCAGATCTGCAGATGATTGGTTGACGTTTTTCATGATTTTCTCAGGAAGGTTGTAATAATTACAAAATACATTGTATATTATAATTATGCAGAAAAGAAGTAGACATAAGTCTAGTATATCTGAAAAAGGAGCCGCATGGTGAAGCTTTGCTTTGGTGCAATCATCAATCGAGAGTACGGCTCATACCTCGGGCTTGAAAAGCGAGGAGGTTGGGACTCGATTGAAGTTGTCAAGAACACTTCAGGTGTTCGTTGGTTTGAGTCATTTCAGGGCTGCAAATGCCTTGAGGATGATGGATGGCAGGCTATGGTTTTTGAGGTTGAACCGGTCAGTCCGATTAATTTTGTCATCTTTGACCTCCGCAAGAATTATGAGTAAACGAAAACCATTTACCGCTTATCAGGTCCTCCATGCGTGGCTTGAAATACAAATTGGACAATGCCGTTCTGTTCGACCTAAGGGTTATGAGATGCCGGGCGACACCAAATCGACATGGGGAAATACCAAGGCTCGAGCTGCGGCGCTTGTTGAGTCCATGCCCTTATATGATCTTTGCCGACGGCAGTTAATGGAGTGGTGTCAGGCGGGACTTGAAGACGTTGGGCTGGTGGCAGAGTTCATGGCTGGGCTGGAGGCGCATCTTCAAGACTATCCGTTCTATCCGTCTTCATTGGCGGATGTTGAGGATGGAGCCGGGACCCTCGTTGTGTTTCGGGACGTGGCATCGGTGGCTAAGGAACTCGGAATCTCGGAAAGTTATCTTCGAAAGCGGCTTTGTACGATGCCGACAAGTTTGCCGTTTGGAACGTTTAATGACCGGCGCACTTGGATGATCCATCCGCTGGATGTACCGGTTCTGCGAGAGCATTTTGACGGGGTTAAGAGAGCGTCGTGAGCCAAGTGCCGAATTGATGATAACATGATTCAAGATGATAACTGCCTTGGCTTTGGGACTTGCGATTCGGTCTGACGTGCTTCATTTCCCGGCTGGGAAAGGGGCGGGACAAAGTAAGCACGTCGTGTTGCTTGCTGGTGACGAGGAATACCGATCGGAGGAGATGTTGCCCCAGTTGGCAAAAATTCTTTCGGTTCGATATGGCTTCGAATGTACGGTGGTGTTTTCGCAAAACGAACGAGGCGAGATTGATCCAGAAAATCAGACCAACCAGCCAGGTCTTGCTGCCCTAGATAAAGCTGACCTTTGCATCATGATGCTTCGGTTTCGGCATTGGGATAATGTTTCGATGAAGCACTTTGTTAACTACTATTTGTCGGGCAATCCGATTGTTGCGATTCGGACGAGCACGCACGCCTTTGCTTACTCGCCGGATTCGATAAGTCCGTATAAGGATTACAGTTGGAACTCAATATCTTGGAGCGGCGGGTTTGGAAAACAAGTATTGGGTGAAACATGGGTCAGCCACTGGGGGAATCATGGTTCTCAGGCGACCCGGGGACACGTCGTTTCTCGTCATACGGTCTTGCGAGGCGTTTCGGATTTGTTTGGTACGACCGATGTTTACGAGGCGGCTCCACCGGCTGATGCTGAGATTCTTGTCCGCGGGGAAGTCGTTTCCGGCATGGACCCAGCCGACGAACCAGCCACCGGCATGAAACGGACGGCGCGGGGAGTTGAGCAGTTTCTCAATCGGCCGATGATGCCGATTGTTTGGATTCGGGAGCCAAGGAACTCGGCAAACCGGACCAATCGGATTCTGACTACCACGATGGGGGCCGCAACCGACTTCCTCAATCCTGGTTTTCGACGTCTGCTGGTTAACAGTGTCTTTTGGGCGACTGATTTAGATATTGCCAGAGTTGCCAACTTGGAATTGGTTGGAAAGTACGATCCGAGCAAATTTGGATTTGGAGGATATCGCAAAGGGGTCAAGCCTTCAGATCTCTGATAATTGATTGCTCGGAAGAAATTTGAAGAATGAAAGTCGCCGAATGGTGGCATTCTTAGGCACCAAGAAGAGCAAACGAGCCGTCACTAAAACTAGTGGAACCCGAAATAGATCCTAAACCGAAACGGGGGCTCCTGAAGGTCCTTGGTCCGGGGCTGATTACGGGTGCATCAGATGATGACCCAAGTGGCATTGCGACTTACTCGCAGGCCGGAGCGCAATTCGGTTTTGGGATGCTGTGGATTATGCCTTTCGCCTATCCTTTAATGGCAGGAATCCAAGAGACTTGTGCTGATATTGGTCGGGTAACTGGACACGGGATTGCGGGAAACCTCCGTCGGTACTATCCTCGCTGGCTTTTGTTAAGCATGGTATTCATGCTCGCAACCGCGAACACGATAAATTTGGGGGCCGATATTGGTGCGATGGGCGATGCGGTTACCCTTCTGGTCGGCGGACCAAGGCTCTTGTGGGCAGCGATCATTGCAGTTGGGTCGTTGTTACTTCAAGTTTTCGTACCCTATCACAAATACGTTGCCTTTCTGAAATGGACGACTATTTCCCTATTCTCTTATGTTGCGACCGCTTTTGCGGTGCATATCGATTGGGGCGAAGTTCTTCATCGAACGGTTGTGCCGAATCTCACGCTCAACTCAGCTTCAATTACTCTCATTGTGGCAGTGCTTGGTACGACAATCAGTCCGTACTTGTTTTTCTGGCAAGCATCGGAAGAAGTGGAAGATGTTCACTTAAACAAATCGGAGAAAGTCCTGAAATCCCATAAAGAGCAGGCCCCCTTCCAATTGAAACGGATCACGCGAGACACCTACACCGGCATGGCATTTGCAAACCTCGTGGCATTCTTTATTATCGTGGCGGTTGCTTCCACCCTTCACGCCCAAGGAATCACGGACATTCAATCTTCTGCACAAGCGGCTCAGGCTCTACGCCCGGTAGCCGGAGACCTAACCTTCTTACTGTTTACGGTTGGCATTCTCGGGACGGGTTTGTTAGCGATTCCAGTTCTTGCTGGCTCGGCGGCCTATGCGGTGGGCGAAGCACTTCATTGGCCATGTAGCTTGGAGCGAGAGGCGAAACATGCTAAGGGGTTTTATGCAGTTCTGAGCGCGGCGATATTAATCGGGCTCGCACTCAACCTGTTTCATATCAATCCGATGAAGGCGCTGTTTTGGACGGCAGTCATTAACGGAGTGCTATCTGGTCCGATCATGATCATGGTTATGTTGATGGCGACCAGCAAACGGGTCATGGGTGATCTGACTATCAGCCGAAGACCACGTATTTTGGGTTGGGCGGCTACGGTGGTGATGATATTCGCGGCGATCACGATGTTTGTCTTTTGGGGCAAATAGGTTTTTGTTGGGTCAAGTAGGTTCAGAGTCCATTCCCGGGTCTTGTCACGCACTTGTCACGCTCGTCGTTTACACTTCATCCATGAATACGTCCACTCGTAGAGACTTCCTCGTCACTGCTGGATCGCTGACACTGGGATCAGCGGCTCTATCGATGATTGGTTGCGGAGGCTTATTCGCTGGTGCCGATGGTGGCGGGGCAGGTGGATCGTTAACAAAGCGCCAATTCAATGGGGAGTTGAATCTACCTGCTGGAACCGATCTAACCAAACTCAAAGTAACTGGTCCGCTTGGGATCACGCCACTTGTTGGAAACAAGTTTAGCGTGACTGGTTTTGAGCAGTTCCCGGTGATGGTTACGGTTATAGAGCCAGTAACGGGAAAGACGATCTTGCTCGGAGTATTGGATCCCGATTCATCCGTTCATGTCCTCGATGCCTCCAACTGCGCCGCAACCCTTCTTTTCGTGGCTCTTGGCGGATCTCAGCTTTTCGGGGCTGAGCGGCAAGCTTTTTGGACTGACGTCCAAGCCCTTGGTGCCTTACCTGCCTTGGTAACCGTTGTAAACGACCGCATCACTGCAGATCTATATGCCCTCGAGAACCAAGATGCACAAATCATTGCCGCCCTTGACACCGCTGCCCATGCGGGCAGCCCTCCACTTGCCGTTCACCAAGCCAAACAGAATCAATCAAAGGCAATTTCTAAGGGGAGAGAACCCAGCGACTTAAGCATTGTCTTGGTGAAGCCAGGTCCTGGTGGAGCACTAAATGGCATCTCGGTTACTAACGCAAACCATCAGGGAGTCAAACTTTATTGCCACCGTCGAAGGGAAACTCATATTCACATGTATGTCAGCTCGGGCCTTAATGCCGCGGGACAAATTCATGCATCGGTAGAAAACGATGTCATTCCTCCGTTTCGGTTACCTTCTCGTACAGACTCAGATCTGATTACGGTTGGATTGTACCAAGACGATGTAGGTACCGCCTACGACGTCATGTGTCTCACGCCACTCTTTGATTCGTATCCTGCACACATCTTCGACGACGGAGTCTACGAAGGTGAAAAAGCCGTTTGGCGAGCAGATCTAGCCAAAATGTACAAGCGAGCCGAAGTCGGTCTAGTGTGCAAAATTTTGCTCGAGGCGGTTGGTATGTCAGGTGTAAGTCTCGACTCAGGCATTCTCGATTCAGTTGCCAGCAATTTGACAGGTCTTGGTGGCAATGTAGCCTCACTTGTGCTTGCGGCGGCAGACGGAACTGACCTATCAGGAGGGGTTAAGAGTTTCGCTCAAGAGGCAAGGTCAAGCGATACGGTTGCCCTTGATTTCCTACAGGCCATCGCACCGTTGGTTCAGTCCTCCAACCCAGTCCTTTATTACGATTTATCTCGCCGAAACTATGGTTCCGAGCAATTGATTGCCTTCCGAGCCGCTCTGCGATTGATCGCCTATACTGGCGCAATGAATCTATCTCTCGAGCTTGGCCCGGAATACAAAGACCTTACTGGAGGCGAAAACTCCGACGGATCGCCCGAAGTAAACGGAGGTCGCTGCATATTCAATATCTTCAAACGAGATGTTCGAATGACTCCAAATGGAGGGGAATATTCGCCGGGTACCAACATTCCCTTCACGATTACAGTCGATGGCCATGAAGGTCCATTTACCTACGATTGGCGCCTGAGCACGGTTTCGGCGGCAACTCTGGATGATGGTCACGGAAAAGTTGGATTTGAGTTTAGAACCGATCAAAAAACCGTGACCCTAAAGACAAATGCCGGATCCGTGGGTGACGCCTATGTCAGTGCCGAGGTTTTCAGTGGACCACCAGAGGCTCTTGTGTCGATTGGCGTGGTGCAAACTGTTCTGGTTAGAAGGGGAACGACTGGGCTTTTTGTTGACGTCTTTGAAACCGCAAACTCTACGTGGGTCATCGGGATGGCGGTTTTTGAAAAGCCTAAGACCCCTGAAGGCGGAAACCATTATAAAGGTGGACGAATTATCGTGGATGTTGTCTATGACGACTTATCTAACCCAGGAAACAGTGGATCTTCTCACTACGAATTTACGTTTCCGCCCTTTACCGGACTCCCCGGCGACTCCGTAGCTCCACCGCATTTTGCCGGAACAAAGATACAACCATCGGCTGGTGGTATTGGCACGGGGCAATCCGGAATTGACGCATACGAGTTAGGTAACCGCATCGTTCTGATCAGAACAAAAGGACAATACTTCCCGAGTAGCTCACAATCGGACATTGATTTTGTAATCAATACGGTTAATAAAACCGTCGCAGACTCCAGAGTTTCGGTGGTATTCGTTCCATCTAGCTAAACAAAGTTGGACTTCATGTTGCTCTTGTCATGGGTTTGGCAAGAGCCGCTCCAAGTATGAAAGTTATCCTGCCGACTGTATAATCAAGCAGCAACCGTATTGGTGTTGAAACTGCATGAATATCGCATATCTCCTCGCCGTCGTTCTTCCCGTTCATGTGAGTTCTGGCGCACCGGTTCCTGTGATCCAAGGTCCGGCACAAATTGCCGCAACTTCTGCGGCACAAAAAGAGCAAGCCTGGCAATTGCACCTCGAAATGCAGGCGAGCTCACCGTACAAGGATTTACCGTGGCGGGCTATGGGACCTCGTCTGCAGGGTAGCCGAATCTCGTGTTTTTCAAAACCAAATGGCAACTCACCTATCGTTTATGTTGGAGTAGGGCTTGGAGGACTCTGGAAATCCGTTAACAATGGCACAACTTGGACCCCAATTTTTGATGGTCAAGCGACCCAATCGATCGGTGATGTAGCCGTGGCTCCTTCGAATCCGAATATTGTTTGGCTGGGTACCGGAGAGTCACTGATGTCGGGAAACTCGACTCCTGGTGCCGGCATGTACCGATCAACTGATGCAGGCAAGACTTGGAATTTCCTCGGACTGCGCGATACCCACCACATTGGGAGAGTCATTGTCGATCCAAAAAATGCTGATATTGCGTACGTGGCTGCGGTTGGTCATAACTACACGTCCAATACCGAAAGGGGACTCTTCAAAACTACAAATGGCGGAAAGACGTGGGTTCACAGCCTCACCATTGATGACAAAACCGGAGTCATTGACCTGGTGATGGACCCCAAAGACAGCCGCACGCTCTATGCCACCGCATGGAGACGAGAACGTGGCGGCCCCCGAAGTCTGCGTGGGAAAGAGAGCGGGATTTACAAAACGACCAATGCGGGCAAGACTTGGATCAAACTTGGGGGCGGATTCCCGAACAACGAGAACGTTGGGCGAATCGGCATCGATATCTCCCGCTCAAATCCGAAAGTGCTTTATGCCCTGCTTGATAGCGATTCCGCCGAAGTGGGTCTTTACCGAACGGCTGATGCCGGCACAACGTGGGCAAAAGTCAATAAGGATGCCGTGAAACCCGGGTGGGATTGGTGCAAAGTGCGCGTTTCGCCGGAAGATGAGAATAGTGTTTATCTGCCGGGGCAGCGCACGTTGGTTTCAAAGGATGGCGGACAGACTTTTGCTCAGCTTGCCGGCACCTTGGTGCATCTCTTGCCTCACGGATCAAATGTTCTGCATTTGGATACTCACGCGATGTGGATTGATCCCGAAAATCCAGATCACATCTTACTGGGGAATGATGGCGGCTTTCACGTATCGTGGGATCGCGGAAAGAGTTGGCTGCATCACAATAATATTCCGGTTGCGGAGTCCTACGCGTTGTCGTACGATTCCGCAAAGCCCTACAACATCTATGTCGGAACTCAGGATAATGCTGCCTTATTCGGTCCGAGTAACTTTGTTTTGAAAGACGGGGAGCAGGATGCGTGGAAGCACGTTTTTCTCGATCCTTGGGGTGGCGGAGATGCTTTTTATACGGTTCGGGACCCGTCAAATCCAGATTTCGTCTACTTTGAACAGCAAATGGGCGAGCTTCAGCGCAAGAACATGCGAACCGGAGAGGTTCAAAACATCAAGCCGAAAGTGGGTAAAGATGAACCAGCTCTTCGATTCAACTGGATGTCACCGTTTGTGATATCGCATCACGATCCTAAGGCTCTTTACTTCGGAGCGAATCATCTCTTCAAGTCGGATAATCGAGGCGATTCTTGGGCGAAAATTAGCCCCGATTTGGCGACGGTTATAGACGCCGCCGGAAAACCGCAAAATGGAACGATCACGACTATTTCTGAATCCCCTTTGAAGCCGGGGGTTCTGTACGTTGGCAACGATCGAGGAACCGTTAACGTGACATTGGACGACGGGAAATCTTGGCGGCAGGTCGGTGACGGCTTTCCTCGCCTCGGGGTTAGTCGGGTTTTGGCATCGGCATTTGAACCCGGCACCGTCTATGTTTCCTTGAGTGGCTTTCGAAATGACCATACCGCTCCCTATCTCTATAGATCAAAGGATTTTGGTGCCACATGGACCTCGTTCGTCGGGAATCTTCCCGCCGAAGCAATCTACGTGGTGATTGAGGATCCCCGAGATTCGAAAACCCTCTATGTTGGAACCGACTTAGGCGTTTATGTGTCGACAAACGAAG
>JAYVHY010000296.1:0-36363 GCA_043770615.1 Armatimonadota bacterium
CCGGCTGGGCTCTTCTCTCCGTGACACTGGATGCAATGAGCTTTGATGATCGGCTGGATATCGTGGCCGAACTCGAGTCTGGGCTTCAATTGGTTAGCATTCACGGATAGACCGATCGGTAGACAGGCCAGCAGAAATACACGGACGCCAACTCTTGCGGTTCCAGCTAGCTTCATTGCCATACTAAGACATTATCTCACGGAGGTGGGCGAAAATCTTGTTCGGTTTGGTGGTTGTTTGGCAATTAGATATACAAGATGGTCAGGAATGCAATGATCCAAGCTGAAGACGCTCAGTCTGCTCAACTTTTGCTCCGGCGGTTCACCGCCATGGGAGATGACGATGCCTTTCGTATTTTGGTGTCGAGGTATGCCGATTTTGTTTACTCGGTGTGCCGACGTGAGTTGAATTCGGCAGAAGAAGCTCAAGATGTAACTCAAGAGGTTTTTGTGGCTTTGGCCCGAAAGGCGGACACCCTTCGCAAGGACACCATTCTACATGCTTGGCTATTCAGAGTGGCGGTCAATCTCAGTCGTCAATTCCGAAGAAAAGAGCAGCGACGACAAAAGGTCGAAAAGCAAGCACTGCCAATTTCGAGGGTGGAGAAAGTTATTGAAGTCGACGAAGCATTAGCGCAGCTACCCGAAGGAGATCGGGCGGTGTTGGTTCTCCGCTATGTCGAATGCCTCAGCATCCGCGAAGTAGGATGGGAAATCGGCCTAACGGAAGACTCCGCCAGAATGAGGATCAACCGAGCATTGAACAAGTTGCGGAGGCGACTTGGCTATCCCGCAAATATTGCTCCGCTAAAGATGGTTCCCGCTTCTCATCCGATTTCGATGACAAAGGTTCCTCGTCCATATAAATTGCCTCGACTTTCAATCATTTTGGTCGGATGCATTGTATGGCTTGTCGCACTGTTTTGGACAAAGCCTAGTTCTAGTAGCCAAGTCGGCCTCAATACGACTCCAACTGAATCGGCTATCTCTTCTCGTGGATCATCGCCCATAGGTTCAAGCACGATAGGTGACATCGAAAATCAGGCAGCCCAAGATTTACTTCCAATCTATGCAAAAGTTCGTGTCGTGATTTCGGGTGAGCCAGGATTTTCGGGCGAGACCTGGCGGTCAAAGGATGTCACGCGGTGGAGAACAACCGGAGTTGGAGGGAAACTGTTGGAGGCTGAGGTTAAAGGTGGAGCCGTACGCTCCATAGTCGATCCTTTTCAATTTCCAGAGCCTAATGTTGTCGCGATCATCATTGCTCCCGAAACAAGACGAACTGTCGAGATTGACTTATTTGAGGCGGCATTGATCGAACTCCCTCGGTACGTCCACTCTCAACGTGGATTGAAGCCAATTTCGGCACCAGTTGACGGCAAATCTGGAATGACCGTTACCGGTGACGGAGGTCGCAAGTATACGGTCTGGTTCGATTCGGCGCATCGCAATTTGATTAAGAAGGTCGATTACGAGGTAGGCCAGTCACACTTCATTTCTACGGTCAAGAAATGGAGCAACGTGGGCCAAGGACGCTTTGTTGCGTCGGAAGTTCATATCAAAAGTTGGTTTGATGGAAAGGCGTCGCCCGATCGAACGGTGTTGATTTCCGACGTGAAGACAGGCAAGGACGTCGTGATCCCTGCGATGCCTTCACCCAAGCCAGGATCGATGGTGAAGGACGAATTTAAGCAATCGATCTACAAAGTGGACGGAAGATGGAACCGTATTTCTGGCGAGCTAAAGGTTGGAAACGGCAATATCGGTGGCAAGTAGCTGCTTTCTGTTGCGTTATCTCGAACATTGTTGTTATGCTGAGCTTGCTTCTGCAGGGCACAATCAAATTCGATGTTCAAACTCAGTGATTTTATTATTCCGGGGCTCGTAACGGCGGCTCTCACTGCATTTGTTTGTTCCGAAATACGGGCCGATCGGTCAGATCCGCCGGGTCCAGTTCACGTTGCGGTTTGGGTTGGTTGGGCCGGATTTGAGTACGACGGTTTCCAAAGTGTTGTGAACGACTACAACAAATCACAAAACCACACGATTGTTGACCTGTTATCGGTAAGCGGGAATGGGACCAAGACCTTGCTCAGCGCTTCGGCGGGAATACCACCGGAAATTTCTTTGCTGGGTGGACCTGAAATGTTGCAGTTTGCTTCGGCCGGTGCGCTTGAACCATTGGACGAGGTTTACCGACAAACCGGAATCAAACAAGAGGATTACGTTCCGGCATACTGGGACCTCCTCAGTTATGAGGGTAAGACCTGGGCTTGGGCATCGACTCCGGCGACAATCGCCATGCATTACAACAAGGATCTGCTGAAGAATGCCGGATTTGAGAAGCCACCTGAAACAATTGAAGAAATGGACAAGATGATCGACAAGATCACAGTTATGAAAGATGGACGAATGAAGTTGTCGGGATTCATTCCTGGAGAGCCGGGTTGGTGGAACTGGTCTTACATGCCGTATTTTGGTGGACGGCTGTGGGATGGGAAAACGAAGATCACGGCGAATGAAGAGGCGAACATCAAAGCGATGACATGGATTCAGTCAATCAGTAAGCGCTTTGGGGCCAGTCAGATGACTTCGTTTAAGGGTGGATTTGGCAACTTTGCTTCGCCACAAAATGCCTTCCTTGACGGGAAAGTAGCCATGGAAATCCAGGGAGTATGGATGTACAACTTCATCAACAAATATGCCCCGAAATTGCCATGGTCTGCGGTTCCTTTTCCTTATCCTCAGGATCGCCCTGACCTAAAGGGTCATACAATTGTTGATCAAGACATCTTTGTACTTTTGAAGGGTTGCAAGCATCCCAAAGAAGCGATTGAGTTTATGACTTACGTACAAAGTCAGCCAGTCATGGAGAAGCTTTGCTTGTCCCACCAAAAGACAACGCCACTCAAAAACAAGACACCCCATTTTTGGGCTGCTCACGGAAATCCGGTTATTCGTTTGTTTGATGACATGGCTTATTCAAAGAATGCGTTCACGGCTCCTAGACTGCCAATTTGGCCCGAGTATGAAGCCGAATTGAGGAATGCCTTCGATGAGATAACGCTGATGACAAAGACTCCGAAAGAAGCTTTAGACACGGTGGCGAGTCGGATGCAGCCGAAGCTGGACCGGTACATTGAACAATTGAAACTTCGAAAGGCGGCGGGACTATGAATCGAAAGAAAGAAGGGCTTGCTGGGCTACTCTTTGCGTCACCTTGGCTCTTTGGCATCTGCGCGTTTATGTTCTATCCGTTGTTGATGTCGATCTATTACTCGTTCTGCGACTATTCAGTTTTAAGACCACCAGTTTGGATCGGAACAGGAAACTACGTTGAGCTGTTTCAAGATGAAGTCTTCTGGATCAGTGTGAAGAACACGCTGTTTTATGCGTGCCTATCCCTTCCTCTCGGAATGATTTTTGGGGTTGGTCTGGCCATGCTTTTGAATTCAAATGTCAAAGGAATGGCGATCTATCGGACGATCTTTTTCATTCCGTCTTTGGTCCCCATGATTTCGTTGGCCGTGCTTTGGCTTTGGATGCTGAATGGAGACTACGGAATCCTCAATAGCGGTCTCAGTACTTTAGGAATCAAAGGACCCAACTGGCTGACCGACCCGAGTTGGTCAAAGCCAGCACTCATTCTTATGAGTGTTTGGGGGGTCGGCAATGCAATGTTGATCTATCTGGCAAGCCTCCAAGATGTTCCAACTTCGCTTCTCGAAGCTTCGGAGCTGGATGGAGCTTCGGCTTGGCAGAAAACTCGAAACGTTACGTTGCCCATGATCTCTCCGGTTATCCAGTTCAATATGATCATGGGAATCATTGGGTCGTTGCAAGTGTTCGCGATTCCGTACGTTATGTTTCCCGGAGGAAGCCCGGCTCGTTCGGCTTACTTTTACGCTACGTACCTTTATGACAATGCGTTCATCTATAGCAAGATGGGTTACGCCAGTGCGATGGGTTGGATTTTATTCTTGGTCATCTTGTGTTTGACCCTTGGCGCTCTGAAACTGAGCAACAAGCACGTTCACTATGGAGGTGCGTAGTGTTCAAATCCGATGCTCAGCGCAAGAAGTTCATCACCGCAATGACCCATGTGGTTCTGATTTCCTTGTCATTGCTGTTTATCTTTCCGTTCCTGTGGCTCCTCGACACGGCGGTGAAGCCAATTGAAGAAACGATGAAGCAGCCGCCGGTTTGGATTCCAAGTAAGTTTCAATGGAACAACTTTTGGGATGCGATGAAGTACGGTTCGGAGCAAGTTGGCTACATTCCATTCCTGGTTTATGCTCAAAACACCGTCATGCTATGCATATTGACAGTTTGTGGCACAGTTACCTCGAACGCCATCGTTGCTTACTCATTTGCTCGGCTTCGATGGAAGGGAAGAGACTTCATTTTTGCGGTCACACTGGCAACGATGATGGTTCCGTTCCCGGTGCTCATGGTTCCAACCTTTGCTCTCTTTAAGCATCTCGATTGGATCGGGACGTTTCGTCCGCTTTGGGTGCCGGCTTGGTTTGGCAGTGCGTTTAGCATCTTCCTGCTTCGCCAGTTCTTTAGAACCATTCCGTTTGAGTTATCGGAAGCGGCCAAGATCGACGGAGCTAGTGAGTGGTGCATATTTCGGCAGATCGTATTGCCCCTTTGCAAGCCAGCTTTGGCAGTTGTTGCGCTGTTCTCGTTTATGGGCACTTGGAACGACTTTATTGGTCCGCTGATCTACTTACTCAGACAAAAGACGTTTACACTCTCCCTCGGTTTACAGTTCTATCAGAGTCATGCGGGTGGCACTGAATGGAATCTCCAAATGGCGGCGACTGCGATTGTCATCTTGCCAGTCTTGATCCTATTCTTCTTTGCCCAGCGGTTGTTCATAAAGGGAATTGCACTGACGGGGATAAAGTAGCAGCAAGCGGCAAGCGGCGAGCGTACAGTTGAAAACTTTCAGTACACGATTCAGGCGGGTCGAAGCCTAAACAATGCTTGCCATGAAGCAGGGTATCGACTGGCAAGATTTGTGTAACTTGTTGGTTCTCCAATTCACTCTTAGGTTTCGTCCGTCACAAATAATAATAAATAGTGATTGAGATATTTTAAATATCATTCGAGATATGTTAAACTCCAGTTTCTATGGCAGAATTGCGTACATTTCTCGAAATTCCCTACGACGAGCTCGAAGAGCGTAACTTAGAAGCGAAAAAGAAGCAACTGGATCGAGTTTCTTCGACCGATTTGGAGAAGTTTTACTTAAAGTATCTTGAAAAGGAAAAGTCAGTCAAAGCCGTCACAGTGTGCTTTAGTGATCTTGAAGGACGCTTCCACATGCTCGATTACGACAAGAAGTTCTTGCTTGGGAGTCACGACAACTTAACCTTTGATGGTTCAAGCATTCGGGGCTTCAGCATGGTAAGCGAATCAGACTTGCGCCTCGTGATTGACTGGGGTTCCTTCCGATGGCTGCCGAGCGACGTATTTGGTCCCGGTAAGGTCATCGTTTTTGGATTGATTCAAGATCGAGAAGGGAAGCCATACGCTTCGGATTTCCGTGGTCTTCTTCGTGAGTATTCGGATGACCAGTTCAAGAAAAATGGATATCTTTTCAACCTCGCCGTCGAAGTAGAAGGATTTTTATTTGAAGGACGCAATGCAGAACAAAAATTCACATCGAGCGAAGGGTTTAAGATCGTTTCTAGCGGTGGTTACTACAATTCACTGCCTAACGACGAACTAAGAATTTTTATAGATCGTCTTGCCGAAGCTCAGCGGGCACTTGGGTTTGAGAACGAGAAGGATCACCCGGAAGTTGCTCCCAGTCAATTTGAGTTGAACTACAAGTACAGCGATGCAGTTATTGCCGCCGACCAAATTCAGCTTTATAAACTGACGGCTCGACAGATCGCCGCCAATATGGGATGCACGGCAAGCTTCCTGCCGAAGCCAATGGTAGGAATCAACGGCAGTGGAATGCACTGCAACATGTCAATTTCTGATAAGTCGGGCAAGAACTTGTTCTACGCCAAGGATGGAGAAGACGGGATCAGCCCAATGGCGGTTGACTTTATCGATCGAATCTTAAATAGCGCGAACGATATTTGCTTGATCTTGAATCCAAGTGTCAACTCATATCGGCGATTGGATCCTCATTATGAAGCTCCAAACCAAATCAAGTCGTCGGCAGTCGACCGAACATCAATGATTCGAATTCCTTTGGGTAACGAGAAATCAGCTCGAGTCGAATGTCGAACCGTTGCACCGGATGCCAATGCTTATTTGACGTTCTTTGTCTTGTTGCGAACTGGGTTAGAGGGTCCGATGACGGAGAAGATCACGAGTGAAACGCGGCGAACGAGAACTCGATTCTTGCCCGACAACATTTACGATGCGATCAGGTTGATGAAGCAAAGTGACTTCATGGCGAAGCTCCTTGGTGAGGATAATAAGGAGAAGTACATTGATCGAAAGTCTGCGGCAGCGGAACGAAGTCCAAAGGAACTTGGAACCCGAGTCAAGACCGGTGAGATCATTTATCACCACGAAGTGACGAACCAGTATCTTTGGGGCAAATTCTAGGGGAGCTGCTAGCAGGGAAGGCACAAGCCACCAGCGAAGAAGGCTAACACAATACGAAGGCGAGTGGTGAGGATTGAATGTCCTCACCACTCGCTTCTTTTGTTCTTAGGATCAGGAAGCTGAAAATGAACTTAGAATACTTATGGTTTCAGCTTGAATTCTGTGTGAAAACCAGGTAGCGTATCCGCATGAAGAAAGGTCTTGCATTAGCATTGTTAACATCGGTCATGTTGGTTGGTTGCGGTAAAGGTACCGAAATGAAAACGATTGCTTTTGTCACCAACAATCCGAGTGATTACTGGCTGGCTGCAAAAGCTGGAACAGAGAAAGCGGCCGCAGAACTAAAAGGCTATAAAGTTGAGTTCAAGATGTCGCCTGATACCAATGCGGCATCACAAAAGCAGATCCTCGATGATTTGGTTGTCAACGGAGTTAAGGGAATTGCGGTAAGCCCAACCGACCCAGTTGGACAAAAAGGCGACCTCGACAAAATCGTTGACGGAGGAGTTCTGCTGATCACCCAAGACAGCGATGCTGCCGACAGTAAGCGAGCTTGTTACATTGGAACCGACAACTTTGCCGCTGGAGAAATGGCAGGTGAAGAGGTTAAGAAGGCGCTTCCCAACGGAGGCAAGATCATGGTATTTGTTGGCAAAGCCGATGCTCAAAATGCAAAAGAGCGATTTGGCGGCCTCAAGAAGTCGCTTGAAGGCAGCAAAGTAGAAGTTCTTGATTTGCGAACGGACGATGGTGATCGAGCTCGGGCAAAGCAAAACGTAGCCGAT
Source organism: Armatimonadota bacterium (assembly GCA_043770615.1). Classification (GTDB taxonomy): domain Bacteria; phylum Armatimonadota; class Fimbriimonadia; order Fimbriimonadales; family Fimbriimonadaceae; genus Fimbriimonas. The sequence continues at coordinate 7,364 of JAYVHY010000296.1, forward strand.
GCAATCGTCAAGTATCCTGACCTTGCAGGATGTGTTGGTCTTTGGAGCTACAACGGTCCGGGAATCATCAACGCCGTCAAGGAAGCTAAGAAAGTTGGAGCAATCAAGGTTGTAACCTTTGATGACGAAGCTGACACCATTGCCGGTGTTAAGGACGGAAGCATCTTCTCGATGGTTGTCCAACAGCCGTTTGTTTTTGGCTACGAAAGCATGATGATGATCGCCAAGGTCTTGGACGGTGATAAGTCGGTTATTCCGGCTGACAAGAAGAAAATCATCCCAACCAGAGCCGTCAACAAGGATTCTGTCGAAGAGTACATCAAGAGCCTTCCAAAGAAATAACTTGCTAACTCTCAAAGGCATCAGTAAACATTTCCCGGGCGTAAAAGCCCTGGAAAACGTAAGTCTCGACCTCGCCGCTGGTGAGGTCGTTGCCATTATTGGTGAGAACGGGGCGGGGAAATCGACCCTAATGAAAATCCTGAGTGGCGTTCATAGTCAAGACTCGGGAAGCATCGATTTCGAAGGTCACCCGTACGTCATCAAATCTCCCAGTGACGCCTTGGATAAGGGAGTCCGGATAATCTATCAAGAGCTTAGTGGTCTTGATAATTTGGATATTGCATCGAATATTTTCCTCGGTCGTGAGTTCCGCAGAGGGCCTTTTGTGGACCAAAAGCAGCTTAATGAGGAGAGTATCAAGATTTTGACTCGAGTCGGGCTATCGCTCCAGCCAACTACCTTGCTCCAAAACTTGTCGATTGCTGAAAAGCAATTGGTGGAAATTGCGAGAGCTCTTTCACTCAAGGTTAAGGTGCTCATTCTTGATGAGCCAACCAGCAGCTTGACACTTGAAGAGACTCAAAACCTTCTTGGAATTGTGAGAGAGCTCAAGGCAGACGGCGTAGCTATTTTGTACATCACCCACCGGCTCGACGAGGTTCAGCAAATTGCTGATCGAGTCGTTGCACTAAGAGATGGGCAAAATGCGGGCCATCTATCGAAAACTGAGATCACCAAAGAAGCGATGGTGAAGCTCATGATCGGGCGAGAAATCAAAAAGGAAGAAAGGAGCACCGTCAACTCGGGACAAATTGCCCTAAGGCTTATCGATGTTTGCTCGGCTCGATACCCTGAACAACCGATCAATTTGGAGATTCGAAGTGGAGAAATACTTGGAATGGCTGGTCTTGTCGGTGCCGGAAGGTCGGAACTGGTAAGGGCAATTTATGGAATTGATAAGCACACTGGCACGCTTGAAATGGATGGACATCCTATCCGTATTCGGTCGCCAAAAGATGCCATTATGTTTGGAATTTTCCTGGCACCAGAAGATAGACGCGGATGTGGTCTTACGGTTGAGATGTCGGTGAAGGAAAATGCGTCAATGCCAAAACTGAATCGATTGACAAACTTTGGACTCATTAACTTGAAGAAGGAGGAGTCTTACGCTAAAGAATCTGTGGCTGTAATGAATGTGAAGACACCGTCCATCAACACGAAGATTTCGACCCTCTCGGGAGGTAACCAGCAGAAAGTGGTTTTGGGTCGATGGTTAGCGATGAATCCGAAAGTGTTAATTGTCGACGAACCTACCCGGGGAATTGACGTTGGTTCGAAAGCGGAGATTTATGCCCAACTCAGGGAGATTGCATCCAGGGGAACTGCAATCTGGATGATTAGCAGCGACATGGAAGAAGTGATCAACGTCAGCGACCGGGTCGCAGTGATGCACGAAGGAAGAATTAGTGGCGTACTCAGTCGATCAGAAGTCAGTGAGGAATCGGTTATGAAGCTTGCAACAGGAGGACAATAGTGAAATCGCGCGGAAAAGAGCTTGGAATTCTCATTCTGATCCTCGTTCTTGTTTTCTGTAGTTTTCGAGTCAATCCAAATGTATTGAAGCCGGAAAATCTTCAGAACACTGGTCGTTTAATCGGAATCTACGGAATTATGAGTATCGGGATGGCGTTCGTCATCATTACGGGAGGCATTGACCTCTCTATTGGTTCCGTAATTGCCTTCATGGGTGTGTTGCTCTCGATCTTGTTGAGCGGCTACAGCTTTTCACCCATATTGTCGGTCGGGGCGATATTGCTTGGCGCAAGCCTCTTGGGGTGGGGGCACGGAGCCTTGGTTACTCGAGTCAAAATGCAGCCATTTGTGGTTACGTTGTGTGGGCTTCTGCTTTACCGAGGGCTTGCCCGGTTCGTTACTCACGATGAGACAAAAGGTTTCGGAGACGCTAAGGGCTTTGAGTGGCTACGCGAATTGAGTGTCGGAAATAGCTTTGGTTCCATCCCGAACCCGGTAATTCTGATGGTCGTTATTGGAGTGATTTCATACTTCTTGTTGCACAAGAGCATCTACGGTCGATATCTGTTTGCTTCTGGATACAACGAAGAGTCAGCCCGTTATGCGGGAATCAACTCAAAGCGAGTAATTACCACCGCCTACATTATTTGCGGCTTTACGACTGGCATTGCCACGATCCTTTTTGCCTTCTATACGAACTCAATTTCTCCGTCGAGTCATGGCAATTTCTATGAACTCTACGCGATCGCCGCCGCAGTTTTGGGTGGCTGTTCACTTCGTGGTGGTGAAGGTTCGATCATTGGTGTCGTTTTGGGTACGACCCTGCTTCAAGTCTTGCGTAATCTGATCAACCTTTTGGGCATTCCTTCGTCATTAGAATTTGCGGTGATGGGTGTCGTGATTTTCATTGGCGTTTTTGCCGACACATTGTTTAGAAAGAAAGCATAACGCAATTGCAAGTCTGTACGTAAGATAGAATTAGGATTCAGTTTGGGAATCACAAGCTGCTTGCAAAGGAAGTTTAAGATGGATATTAAAGATACAGCCGCTGAGGCATTGGAGAAAGGTAAAGATGTTGCTGGAAATGTGGCGGACAAAGCTAAAGAGCTCGGTCATGAAGCCATGGAGAAAGCAAAAGAAGCTGGTGAGAAAGCTAAAGAACTCGGTGGCGACGCCGTAGAAAAAGTCAAGGACGTCGTTGGCGAAGCGACCAAGGAAGGAAGCTTCCTCGACAAGCTTAAAGACAAGGCAGAAACTTTGACGGGAATTGACATCAATCGCGACGGCAAGATTGGGGACACTCCGATCGAAAAGAAAGACTAGCAAAGTCTCTTCCATAAGAATTTAGACCAGCTTCGGCTGGTCTTTTTTTTGTTTATCTTTGTTCTGATACCCTTGATTTAGAGTTGATTAATCATCTGTCCCTTGTGTTTTTGACGCAAATAGGAAGATACTCAGGACATGGAACTTTCACGGAGAGATGTCTTGGCTGGGGCAACCTCGTTTGCGGTTGCCGGACTGGCTCTGGGCAACAATAACCCAAAGAAATTGCTAGTCACTGGACAGGGCGAACACACTTACGAAATCATCCACGATTGGGTTCAACCGCCGATGAATCTCAAGTGGGGAGACACTCATGGAGTCACTACGGACTCCCAGGGGCGAATTTACATCGCCCATACGGTTGGTGCTGGCAGCGTTAGCCGGGATGCGATTGTTGTCTTCGATCAGAAAGGGAAGTTTATTAAGTCATTCGGGTCTGAATTTGCCGGAGGCGGTCATGGTCTTGACCTTCGGAAAGAAGGATCAGAAGAGTTTTTGTACATATGCGACGTGAACCGGCGCGTAGTCTCAAAGACTGATCTAAACGGTCGGGTTGTTTGGGAGTTTTCTGCGCCAAAAGAATCTGGAAAGTACAAAGGCAATGATGGTTGGAACCCGACGAACATCGCCTTCATTCCGGGCGGCGATTTCTTTGTTGGCGACGGATATGGCTCGAGTTATATTCATCGCTACACAAAGGACGGTAAGTACGTTAAAACGATCATTGGTCCGGGAAGCGAAGCCGGTCAAGTCTCTTGCCCTCACGGTTTATGGGTTGACGAAAGGGACAAGAACAACAAGATGCTTTGTGTAGCTGACCGGGGAAATAATCGTCTTCAGTACTTTGATCTCGAAGGTAAGCACATTAAGTTTGTCAAGGATCCGGTTCGACAACCGTGCCACATTCACTTTAACAACGACCTGATGTTGATTCCCGATCTATCGAGTCGGGTAACCATCTTGAATGGCAAAGACGAGGCGATTGCTCAATTGGGCGACGGGAATCCGTCGAGTTTGCGTGGTGCACCCCGAGACAAGTTCTTGCCTGGCAAGTTTGTTCACCCGCACGGCGCGGCTTGGATCAACAAGCGGGATATTGTCGTGGTTGAGTGGGTTCCGATTGGTCGGGTCACGCTGTTAAGAAGGGTGTAGACGCCTTGCCTAGTCAAAAGCTTAGACCACCGTAGGTGGTCATCAAATGCCGTGCGAAATTTCTTGGTGAATAAGGTGAAGGTCGCGAAGGTATAGGAATCTGGCTATTTCGAACCCGATCGCGATCAGGGCAAGAAGCCAACGAAATCTGCTTAGCCCCACTGATTCCTTTACGGGCAGTGTTTTCTGCATGACGAGGGAAAGACACTTGAGCAGAACGGCTGGGAAGATTAGGATGAGGAGGTTTCCGGTGAACTTAGCGAATGAGTCGCCAGACTGACCGTTCGAGTAAAGCTTTGTCTCTTCGATGACAATAGATCCGATGAACGCAAAAATCAGCAAGCTGATGAAGTCGAACCATAGTGAGAGCCAGTTATAGCCCTTCTTGGCGAGTGAGTAGATCCAGAGCGTTGAGATCAATACCGAAGTGAAGAATATTGGAGTCATGGGAATTGCGAATTCAGAATCTACCGTCTAGAGCGAAGAACTGAATGGTACAACATATGGGTCGGAGTCAGAAAGGCTAGTGAGAGCGGTTATCCAAAGAGTTGTTTGTGCTTCAGTCTCGATTGACGGTCATGTCGTAGGGCAATGTGCCCAGGGGCTCCTGTTGTTGGTTGGGGTTCATCGAGATGACTCTGCGGTGGAGGCCAAGAGAATGGCAGAGAAGATTGCTGGATTGCGGATATTCAACGATTCTGAAGGCAAAATGAATCTAAGTATAAAGGACTTTGATCCGCACCTGGAAGTACTTGCCATTTCGAACTTCACGGTTTACGGTGATGCAAAGAAGCAGCGCCGTCCGAGTTTTATGGAATCGGCTTCATTTGAACTTGGGAAGGAACTTTTTGATCTGTTTCTTTCGGATCTAAGAACTGAGGGCATCAAGGTTGAAGCTGGCGAATTTGGGGCAGATATGCAGGTGTCGTTGGTGAACGATGGGCCGGTAACCATCGTATTGGATGTAGAACCGTCAAAAAAAGACGGGATAATGAAGTAACGAGTAGACAAATTGTTCGTCCAATCCTTTGAAAGATCACAGGTAGGACTGAACCCAAATGATACGCGGTTTAACAATGAGTTTGAAGGCAACAGCAGCAGCCAGATTAGACTTGGATTCTGACGAGTCTTTGGTTAAGCGTGCCCGAGAAGGCGACTTCGATGCATTCGAAGTCCTTTTCGATCGACATCGATTGCTGGTGTATCGGTTTGCCTATCAAATGGTCAACAAACGAGATGACGCCGAGGACATGGTTCAAGAAGCCTTTGTCCGAGCTTATCAAAACCTGCATCGTTATCGCGACGAGGCGAAATTTACAACCTGGTTACTAAGAATCGTTTCAAACCTGTGTACTGACCAGGCGAGAATGAGCCAAAGACGGAATAACTTAGAACAGAAGGAAGCAAAAGGCGCCCTTGATTGGATGACCACTGGAAATTTTGAAAATCCTGTCGATAATTTAGAACAGGATCGACGACGATTGGCATTACGAAAGGCTTTGATGGCTTTGCCGGAACACCACCGTCAGATGATTGTGATGAGAGATATTGAAGAACGAGAATATAGCGACATTGCCGAGGTGCTGGGATGCACAATCGGTGGAGCTAAATTGCGAGTTCTGCGTGCCCGACGTGCTTTGCGCGATCGGATTACTCCGCTATTAGGAGATGATTGATTATGTTTGAAAAGAAGGAAGACAAAGTATTTGGATATGTGTTTGGCGATTTAGATGCGCAAGATGCGCAGATATTTGAAGCCAATATGCTGAAGGATGAGATCAGCGCGGAAGAGGTTCGCTATCTTCAGTCCATGAAGGATGATCTTGCATCGTTCCGGGATATTCCTGAAATGCAGTATTCGAAGGAACGACTTCGTCACGCCATTCTTGGCCAAGGTTTGAAACCGACACGACCTGGTTTCTCTTGGTTGAATTGGGTGTTGGCTCCGGGTGCGGCGGCTTGTGTCTTTGCCCTCGGTTACGTGATGATGAATGGCACGAACCGAAAAGATCCAACTTATATTGGAGCTCCAACAGTTGCTAACGGTTCTGTTAGCGGTGGATTGGTTTTGCCTAAGCAGGATCTGAAGAAGCCTGAGCCAATGGTTGCAACGAATACGAAGCCAGAACCTACTGACAAGGAGATCTATGCTAGCGGTGGTGGCCCGGGTCCTAGAATTACCAAGTATGTTTCGGAAGGAATTCAGTGGTCACCACGAAAGCGAAGCAAACGCACTTCGTCAGGTAGTCCCATGCTGGCAATGAAAACGTCTGAGAAAATTAGTGCGAGTTTGAAGGTTTCAGCGGCAATAGCACCGGCAGGTCCTGGTGGCGGTGGCGGAAGTATTTCAGGAAATCCAGAAATGACAATGCCTGGTTCGGCCGCTCTAACTTCAGCCCCGTCGATTGATGCGACGATGATTCTTATTGACAAAGACCAAGATTCGGGAGTTGGATCTCCGGTTGCTACTGAGGTAAACGATACAAGAAATGTTGTTATTGGCGGCTAAGGTTGGAATATTGGCATCGATGAGCGGACAATTGTCTGCTAACGAGAACGCAACTTGGCAAGGTCTTCGGAACTCCATTGGCACATTGACTCGCAACGGGGCCTCAGTTGGTCCGGCGGCATTTATTAGTGCCAACGGTTATGCGGTTGCGAACACCAGCGTGGTTGAAAAGGGAGTTACCGATCTTGTAACGTCAACTGGACTTACCTATAAAATACGCGTTGAAGCCAAAGATCCAGCGTCGCAGTTAACGCTGCTGAAGACTACAATTCAGCCTGCAGGAATAACCTTTGTTCGTCCCGCAGATCGATCTGACGGTGAAAAAGGGAATATCTTGGTTGTTTTGCCTCGACAAGTTTTAAGAGCTGAATTGACCATCAGGGAAAAGATTGGAGTTGACCAACAAACTAAACGGACTTACCCGATCCAAGAAGTGAGAGTGGAACAGCCTGCCCTTCAAATGGGTGGTGCATTACTGTTTAGCCAAAATGGAAGGTTGATTGGAAGCCTTTTTGCGGCTCTGGCGCAAGAGTCACAAAGCAATGCTCAAGTTGGGCTTGGGAACCTTGATAAGGCTGCAGGTACCGTTACCAAGAAAATTCCCCTGGAAACGTCTCAATTCGGGCTCAATAGCCGAAACTATGGACCTCAAGGCTTGGTCGTCGGTTACACGCCCACTTGGGAGGTAACTAGTAAAGCAGTTAATGGTTTCCTGACTCCAGGAAAGAAAGCTCAGTACGGCGTTCTTGGCGTATTTGTTTTTGATAATCGTTTTGGTGGAGTCGAAATCCAGTCAATCAAGCCTAATAGTAGTGCCGAGCAGGCAGGACTAGAGCCTGGTGACGTGATCCTTGATATTAGTGGAGTGATGATTCAAAATCAAATCGACTTTTCGAGAGCTACCTATCGGATGATTCCGGGAACGACAATTATCTTGAAGGTACGACGGAAAATTGAAATTCTAACTGTGATGGTTACAGTAGGATCTGAGGCTGAGCAATTTCGCGCAAGTCAGCAATCTTCCATTGGACAGTCCTTTTCCCTTGGAACTCGTTGATTTGAGGTTCCATAACAAGGTCTGCTTTGGATCCTTGCCCGATTTCTGAGAACTTTTCAAACAGTCCAAATGCGACTCCCCGTAAATTCTTTTGAGAACCGGGCGTCAAGGTTAGATTTGCGTGAGTGCCGTCCCCCATTGATCGTAAGGAGCTAACGGTTACGTCCCCGGCAAAGAACGATGGTTTGGGATTCGCCATACCAAATGGTTGGAGTTTTTCTAGTTCTTCGATCAGTTCAAATGTGAACTCTTCGGTTTCTACGTCGGCGGTTAGCTCGACTGCAGGAATAAAGTCTTCTGGCTTCAAGAATTGAGCTACGTATTGGTTGAACGCCTTGGATATGACGTCAACATTATCAAGTTCAAATGCAATTCCAGCTGCCATGGCGTGACCACCGCCAGAAACGATCAATGGGTAGTTCTGAATCATTGCTGCCAAGTTGAGACCTGGGATTGACCGACCGGAAGCTTTGCCTTTCCCGGATTCTGGTTCAATGCATCCAACGAATGCCGGACGATTAAATCGTTCCTTTAGCTTTCCAGCCACAATTCCGACGACACCGGCATGCCACTTTTCGTTAAAGATTAGTAAGGCATTGGGTAGAGAAGGCATCGACTCAACCATTGCTATGGCCTCGTTGATCATTTCCTCTTGGACTGCTCGACGATCGGTATTATGTCGGTCGAGTTCTAGAGCAAGTGCCATTGCACCTTCATCGTCTTCACTGAGGAGCAGTTGTAAAGCAAGTGCTGCATCGTCAACTCGTCCGGCTGCATTCAACCTTGGTCCGAGTTTGAACCCGACATCGTAGGATCCTACTTTTCCGGAAACTTCGGAAACCTGTTTTAATGCCACTAAACCCTTCTTTCTTGTTTCCGTAAGTCGTTCTAATCCAAATTTGGCAATGATTCGATTGTCATCAACCAGCGGCATGACGTCGGCAATGGTGCCGAGGGCCGCGAGGTCAAGGTAGTTCTTCCGGTAGCTCGCTACGGACGTAGAGTCTAACTCTTTGGCAATCCCTTCACAAAGACGAAAAACTACGCCAGCACCACTGAGGGCATCAAAAGGATACTTACTGTCCGGCCGATGAGGATTCACCACCGCGTGAGCATCGGGCATGGTGTCCTTTAGCTCGTGGTGATCGGTGACTACCACCTTCATTCCATGTTCTAGGGCTGCAGAAACTTGATCATGCGCTCCGATACCGCAGTCACAAGTGAGAAACACCTTTGCACCCCGTTCTTTGGCAGCATGAACCAAATTCATGTTGATTCCGTAGCCCTCTTTTGTGCGATGAGGAACGTGAGTGTAAACATTACAACCAATTTTCTTCAGGAACCGATCGAATATCGCTGCTGAAGTAACTCCGTCAACATCATAGTCTCCGTGAACGAAAATCAGATCGCCGCTGTCTTTTGCCGCCAGAATCACTTTGACAGCGTTTTCATAGTCGGGTAACAACTCTGGCGCGCCGAGGTCATCAAGTGAGGGATTGAGGAATTTAAATGCCTTAGCTGGTGTTGTAAATCCACGGTGAACCAGGACTTTAGCCGTTAGGCGATGAATGCCGAGTTCTGCTACAAGGGAGTCAACCGCAATAAGGTCGATATTTGGAAGAATCCACCTTTTGCCGGTTGAGGATAGTTGCATTTAATGAAAGAAACCTCCCAATGGGTTGGGAGGCTTTAAATTAGAGTTTTTCGACTTGGTTGAAATCAAGTTCAACTGGGGTGTCACGACCAAAGATATTGATGAGAACTTTGAGCTTCTCTTTGTCAGTAGTGACCTCTTCGATCTTTCCAGTAAAGTCGCTAAACGGACCTTCCACAACTCGGATATTTTCGCCCTTGTTCCAAGCGACTTTCGGTGTTTCCTGGCTCGCTTCGAGGTTGGTCATGATTCGAGCAACTTCGTAGTTCTCTAGTGGAATTGGCTTATTGCCCGATTGGACAAATCCGGTAACGCCACTTGTTGACTTAACGAGTTTGAACGACTCATCACTCATCATCATGTTAATGAGAATGTAGCCAGGAAAGACCTTGCGGTCCTTTTCCATTCGCTTTCCGTTACGAGTGTGAAGTTCCTTTTCAGTAGGAATCAAGATTTCAAAAATATCGTAGTCCCAAAGTCCTTCGACTTGGGCTCGCCGGGTCAGAACATCTCGAACTTTATTTTCGTGACCCGAAATCGTGTGCACGGCGTACCAACATTTTGGCATTTCTTAATTGCCTCCAGTTTTAGTAATTAGTCCGATGAAAATTTGGAAAAACTGCCCAAGCACGGCCATGACAACCGTTAAAAGTAGGCAAACCGCAACCACAACTCCAAAGAGTCGGTTCGTTTCTTTATATGCAGGCCAAGATACTTTTCGCATCTCCCGCTTGACCCCTTCAATAAAGGACTTCGGTCCTCGCTTGGATTTTGGTAGGGGTAATTTACTTGAAGTTTGTTCAGCCATATACAGTTTTGCCCGCCTTTTTTCTTTTGGGAACCAAAAGGATACCTTTTATTGACGTCAGAAATTAACGACTTATTCGATGGATTCTGATCTTCTTAATTCCATCAGGTGCTTCGAAATTAATCGTATCACCTTCTACGTGACCATAGAGGGCCGTACCCATCGGTGACTCTGAACTTAAAAAGTCTTTGTCAGGATCAGCTTCAATTGAAGAAACCAATCTCACTTCAAAAGTGTCTCCGTAGCTCAAGTCTTCAATCTTGACAACTGAACCCAAACCAACGTGGTCGGTGGGAATACTTTCTGGGTCAAGTTCGGCAGCGTGACTTAGAATTGAGCGAAGTTCACCAATCCGGTTTTCAACAAATGCTTGTTCAGTTTTAACTTGGTCAAGTTCTGAATTGTCTTCACTGAATTCGCCATGCTGTTGACTCTCTCTGATTCGGTTAGCAATTTCTGCGCGAGTTTCGCCAGTCAACTTGGATAGCTCGGCTCTCAAAGCCGCATAACCATCTGCCGTAAGGTAGATTTTTGATTCCTGATCCAAGATTATCTCTGCTTCGCTCATTTTGTTTTCCGCTATCCGAGGGCGAATTATAGCTCAAACCCTACACCGTCTATACGAATTCTTAGTAAGAGACGTTCGAAACTATTAGAAAATTCCATGAAAATCGTAAACTAGTGTCATCATAAATAGAGTTTGCGTCCATTTGAACCTATGAAATTCCAGATTTCTCTCCGATTATTGTCACTATTGTTTCTGGGACTTCTAGCATGTTTAGGGTTCGGACAATCGAAATTTTTTGCATCGGTCCGGCCCGATGCCACGGTTGTAGTTAAGACCCACCAAATGGGTACGAATTTGGTCGAGATAACCTATCAAGGATCAAGTTATCCGGAACCTGCCATTGAGCAGATGCTTGTACGACTCGGAGCAGCTCTCGGAAACGAGCCAAGAAACTTGGTTACAACTGTCGAAGAAAATGTTGTTAAGGCAACATTTGCGGTTCAAGGATTGGTTACAGAATCTGACTCAAGACTCAATCTGTCCGCTTTGGCAATTGCGATGGCTTTTGGAGATCATCCAATCAAGTCTTTTAGCGTATTTTTTGAAGGAATAACTCCCGACAAATCAACGCCGAAGAAGTGGTTTGCACCAAATGACGCATGGATGATGGAAGGTGTAAGCATGGCGAGTCCAAAAGGGCTTGATTACCGGGTGAAAGTTAATACTGCCAATCCTAATGAAATTTATATGCCGGACAGTAAGTCAGCGCCCATAGTTTCGGGTAAACCAGATTCAACAGAGCATCCAAATTATTTCATCCTTGGGGGAATTTTTGTGGGTGCTATCGCAGTCGGTCTGTTGGTATACTCGGCGCTATTGAGACCTCGTCAAAAAGGTCGATAGTTGCTCTTCATTTTGTTAGGAAAGTTCAATGTTTGATGTAAACGCTATTACGCTCGTACAACTCTGTGAAATGGGATTTGCTAAGGGGTCCTCCGACGTTATGGTTAAGGGAGACCGAAAACCGGCTATGAAACTCCACAGCTCGGTTTATGAACTTCACCCCGATCTCCCGCAAATAGATCCAATTAACGCAAAGCGCATGATTTACGAGGTCATGAATGACCGACAGAAGAAAATCTTCGAAGAGACGTATGAAATGGATCTTGCCTTCGAAGTGCCGGGCAAATGTCGGGTTCGATGCAACGTCTATATGGCGAAGGGTTGCCCGGCGGTTGTTATGCGAACGATACCTTTCAAAATCAGATCTCTTGAAGAATTGGGCATGCCGAGCGTCCTTGGGGAATTGACCAAACACAAAATGGGTTTGATTTTGGTAACCGGACCGACTGGTTCTGGAAAGACGACAACATTGGCGGCAATGCTTGATATTGTCAACCGTGAACGGGCATGCCATCTTGTAACGATTGAAGATCCACTTGAGTACGTCCACTTTGATAAAATGGCGTACATTAGCCAACGTGAAGTTGGAATTGATACCCACGACTTTCAACCAGCCTTGCGTGCCTGTCTTCGAGAGGCACCGGACGTCATTCTGGTTGGTGAAATGCGCGATACCATCACCATGAGCGCTTCATTGCAAGCTGGTGAAACAGGTCACTTGGTCTTCTCAACCGTTCATACGGCAAGTGCTTACGAGACGATGGACCGAATTATCAACATGTTTCCTCCGCACGAGAAGCTTCACCTTTGTCAGAGAATGGCGAATTCGCTCCGGGCAATTATAGCGCAGAAGTTGGTTCCGACAACTGATGGCAATGGACGGGTTTGTGCTTCAGAAATTCTCATTTGCACTCCGACTGTGACGAAAGCAATCGAAGACGGCCACTTTAGCGACCTCTATCAGCACATGAATGAAGGAACCTATTGGGGCATGCAAACGATGAACCAAAGCTTGCTTAAGTATGTGCGAGCTGGAATTATCACGGAAGAAATTGCAATTCATAATGCAGGTGTAGCCTCAGAATTGAAACAAATGCTTCGAAGATAAGTCGCAAAAGGTGGAACATAGTGTTATGCTTAGCCCACTAAGACTGTTGAGGAGGAACTTTGGCACTACCAATCGATGATCTGTTGCGAGATTTGGTTGAAAAAGATGCATCGGATTTGCATCTAAAAGCCGGGCAAGCTCCTTGCATGAGAATTCGGGGTGATTTAGTGCGCCTGGATGTTCCGCCCATACCAATAGATGAGCATAATAGTCGGCTTTTTAGCATCCTTAATGAAGAACGACGTCATCGATTAGAGACCGTCAAGGAAGTGGATCTTAGCTATAACGTTCCGGGACTCGCTAGATTTCGCGTAAACATGTTTTGGCAACGGGGAAACATTGGTGCAGTGTTCCGTGTCATTCCATTCAACATACGTACGATTGACGAGTTAAATCTTCCTAAAATCTGTAAGAACATTTCACTGTTAACGAGGGGTTTGGTATTGGTCACCGGACCAACTGGATCCGGAAAATCGACATCGCTGGCGGCAATGATTAATCACATTAACCATTCCAAGCGGTGTCATATCATGACTATTGAGGATCCAATTGAATATGTTCATAAGGACAATATCTCGATTATCAATCAACGAGAGTTGTCAACCGATACGCACTCGTTTGCTCACGCACTTAAGCACGTTCTTCGTCAAAACCCGGATGTTATTCTGGTTGGCGAAATGCGAGATTTAGAGACTATTCAATTGGCGATAACAGCTGCCGAAACGGGTCACCTTGTCCTCAGCACTCTCCATACAGTTGACGCGGCTCAAACGATTGATAGAATCGTCGATGTCTTTGAGCCAGATCAGCAGGCTCAAGTGCGAACTCAGCTTTCGGTAACTCTTCAGGCAGTTGTGTCTCAGACACTAATTCCGCACAAGAACGGAAGTGGCCGAGTAGCCGCGTTTGAGGTCATGACGGCAACGCCGGCAATAAGAAACATGATTCGAGATGGCAAAACTCATCAACTTCCGACCGATATTCAAATGGGTTCGCAATACGGCATGCAGTCACTTGATGGACATCTCTTACGGCTCGTTGAGGAAGGTCAAATTGAATATGAGGACGCTTTGGCAAAGTCTTCGAACGTTTTTGAATTCCAACATCGAGCACAGCAACATGGATTGATAGGAGGCCCAGCAAATGCTGTCCGTTGATTTTTACCTGCGTCGTTGCGTCGAAATCGGGGGCAGCGATGTTCATTTCAAAACAGACGCAGGTCACGTCTATATTCGAGTGAATGGTGATCTTCAACTTGTCGAGGCTGACCCATATCACAATCGAGAATTCCGAAACGAACTTTTTCGCCATCTCAAACCTGAGCAAGTTGAACTCTACGAGCAAGATCTAGAACTTGATTTCGCGATCGAATTAGAAGGTTTGTCAAGATTTCGTGGCAATGTTTATCAGCAGCGAGGCTATACCCAAGCTGCTTTCCGCGTCATTCCGTACGAAATACAAACAATGGAAGATCTTCAACTTCCAAGTGCAGCGTACGAATTTATTGAGAGACCTCGTGGTCTTGTTTTGATGACAGGGCCAGCTGGATCTGGCAAATCAACTTCGCTAGCAGCAATGATTGACAAGATCAATCGTACTCATCCACACCACATTGTTACGGTGGAGGATCCAATTGAGTTCGTACATGTTGATCAAAAGTCTTTGATCAATCAAAGAGAACTTGGCAATGACACCAATTCCTTTGCCAACGCACTTAAATATGTTCTTCGACAAGATCCAGACGTCATTTTGGTTGGAGAAATGCGCGACCTTGAAACCATTCATTTGGCAATCACTGCCGCTGAAACTGGACACCTTGTCTTCGGAACCCTTCATACGGTTGATGCGGTTCAAACCGTTGACCGAATTGTTGACGTTTTTCCGACTCACCAACAACAACAGGTACGAATGCAACTCTCGGTAAACCTGGTTGGAGTGATATCTCAAACCTTGCTGAAGCGGTCCGATGGTCGAGGTCGAATTGCAGCATTTGAAACGCTGGTCGCAACGAGCGCGGTGCGAAACCTGATTCGTGAAAATAAGACTTTCCAAATCAGCTCCCTCATTCAAACCGGCGCTCGGGCAAAGATGCAAAGCCTTGACCAAAACATGGCAAGACTAGTGGAAATGGGACTGGTTAGCTATGAGGAAGCAAAGTCACGAGCCAAAGACCAGGGTGAATTTGAGCGACTGATAAATTTATCCGGACCATCTGGAAACAGCTCAAAACCCCAAAATACTCCACCTCCGGCACAATCAAATAATGTTCAGAGTCCTCCTGGAGTACGAGGCGCACAATTTCGACCTGGCTATCAATCTAAATGATTGACGACGCTCTTTTTGAAGAAAATGCTCGAACGGCGCCGTCGATAGACGGACGCAAGTTTGCGTCAGTTGGTGACCTCGACTGTGAATGCGGCAAGAGACTGGAAAACGTAGTATTGGCCTATGAAACTTGGGGAACTCTTAACGACAAAGGAAGTAATGCAGTTCTCATTTGCCATGCCTTGAGCGGTGATTCTCATGCGATAGGTTGGTGGGATCGACTTATTGGTCCGGGTAAAGCATTTGATACGAATAAATATTTTGTCATTGGAACCAACGCTCTAGGGGGCTGCCAAGGCTCAACCGGACCTGCATCTTTAAACTCATTTGGATTGCCATATGGATCCACATTTCCCATGATCACGATCGGCGACATGGTTGTGGTTCAAGCTCGGGTGCTAGATCAGTTAGGAATTGACCAATTGAAATGCGTTGCAGGAGGTTCTATGGGTGGAATGCAGGCGTTGGAATGGACGGTAAGATTTCCGGATCGCGTTAAGAAGGCTTTTGTCACTGCTTCTTGTGCGAAGCACTCGCCAATGCAAATTGCGATCAATGAGGTTAGTAGGCAAGCCATTTTGCGAGATCCAAATTTTTCGAGAGGCGACTATTACAGCGGCGAATCACCAGCCAATGGTCTCAGTGTTGCTCGGATGATCGGACACATCTCGTTCTTAAGTTCCGCTGCATTTGAATCCAAATTCTCGCGACGATTACAAGATAAACAAGTCTTCTCGATGGATTTTGGAATCGAGTTTGAAGTTGAAAGCTATTTGAGCTATCAGGGGGACAAATTTACGAAGCGATTTGATCCGAATTCTCTCTTACATCTGACTAGGGCAATCGACTATTTTGAGTGGAAAGGCATTGATCGGGCTAAAGCAGAATTTCTCATCACGTCATTCACTTCAGATTGGCTTTACACAACTCAGCAATCTCAGGAATTGCACGACATGGTTATTGCGGAAGGAAAGTCCTCCGAGTTTCACGAAATCGATCTGCCATACGGTCATGATTCATTTCTTCTTGACGGTGTTGAGCAAGGTCGACTGTTGTCGCGATTTCTCGAAAGCTAATTCCGATCGGGAGCATAAATGGAATTTGTTGAAGGCGAACGAGGTGTTCCACCGCGACTTTCTAATGCGCTGATGACTTTGTCCACAATCGGACTTATCCAGTCAATTTTTGCAAGGGGCTTTAGCATCAAAACGATTCCTGACACTACAACAGTTGCGCCAAGAACCGTCCCAAGGCCCGTCCACAATCCGGCAACGATGCGTCCCTTAAAAGAGCTCTGGTTTTGAAGAAATGCAGCAAGAAGTGTATTTTGTTTTTCAATCCGCTCGTTTAGCGTGTCGATTGCTTTTAGAAGATCATCGTTGTTACCGTCGTTCATTCGATTCACTCTCCTTCTTTGGAATTGGCAAGGGCTTCCAGAGCCGCCCCGGTAAGGCGCTGAACGGTCCAATCATTCATCGGTTCCGCTCCAAGTTTCTTATAGAAAGCAATTGATGGTTCATTCCAATCCAAAACTGCCCACTCAAATCGACCGAAATTCCTTTCCAATGTTAGTGCGGCTAAATGAGCAAGAATTTTCTTTCCGTAGCCCTTGTTTCGGTGCATCGGCTGAATAAAGAGATCTTCCAAATAGAGGCCGGGCTTTCCCAAAAATGTAGAATAGTTTTGAAAAAATAAGCAGAATCCAATAGGTACTCCATCAACAAAAGCTAAAAGAGATTCGGCTTGTGGACGATCGCTAAACAGTGATTCTCGTAGCATCTCTTCCGTGACATGACACTCATGCGTCAACTTTTCATATTCAGCCAGTTCATAAATGAATCTCAGTACCAAATGGACTTCATCCTCATGAGGATGCCTCAGCAAGAAACTACTCAAATTCCTCCAACCTTGCCAAGAGCCTACTTTTTACAGATGGCCACTCGTCATTAAGTATTCCGTAGAATGAAGTGTCGCGCCAATCCCCAAAATCGGTGTATCGGTGCCGCCGCAATACGCCTTCATGTTTCGCGCCAAGCTTTAGTATTGCGGCCTTCGATGCTTCATTTCGATTGTCACATTTAAGGGTGACTTTTTGGCACCCAAGATCTTCGAAGGCATATTTGAGAAGAAGTAACTTGCACTCTGGGTTTACAAAAGTGCCTCGCCAATCCGGACCGTACCATGTCATTCCGATTTCAACATGATCGTCTGCTTGGCGAATATCCATCAAGGTTGACCCGCCAACAATTTGACTTGTTTCAATCAATTCGCATGTAAATCCTTGGGTAGTTGGTGAATTGACAATGAAATCAACATAGGGACGAAAGCCACCTTCAGATTGTTCAAGTGGAATCGCAGAAACGTAAAACTTGAACGTTTCTACTGGAGTCGCGAGTGCATAGTGGGCAGCATCTTCGGTGGTAACTGGTCGCAAACGAACATGACGACCAATGAGGACGGGTGGATCGAATTTAGGATTCCTAATCATTTGAGATCGTAAATCGCCGTGAATTTCTTAGTTGCATAGTCGAGCCATGGTTGAGCGCTAATCGGTTGGTCAGTAATGTTTTCAACCAAATCCTTTGGAGAAATCATTCGACCGTAGCCATAAACTCGCTCGGTGAGCCAGTCCAAAATTGGTCGGAAATTTCCCGTAGAAATGAGCTCTTCGACATCTCCAACTTCTGTAACCAGCTTGTTCCAAATCTGGACTCCGATGACATTTCCGTAGCTGTACGTTGGAAAATAGCCAACTGAGCCTCGACTCCAGTGAACATCTTGAAGGCAGCCAACAGTATCAGATTCAGGGTTCAATCCGAATGAATCATGGAATTTGGAATTCCATGCATCGGGTAGGTCTTTTATTGCCAACTTGTTGGTAATAATTTCGGATTCTAATTCGAATCGAAGGGCTATGTGGAGATTGTAATGAAGCTCGTCAGAACCTACCCGGATAAATCCCGGTTCAACTATATTGTAGGCCTTGAGAAACTGCTCAGTACTGAATTCCTTGAGGAAAGGAAATTGCTCCCTGAACCAAATCCAAAAGAACTCCCAAAATGAAGAACTTCTTCCAATAACGTTTTCCCAAGTTCGACTTTGTGATTCATGAACGGCAAGGCTGGCTCCGCCGCATAAGGGCGTGAATTCCCAATCTAGTCGTTGATTTTGTTCATAAAGTCCGTGCCCCATTTCGTGGAGTGAAGATGAGACGATTCCTCGAAAATGATCACTGGGCCTGGTCGTCATTCTTACGTCGCTAATCGACAGGTTGGTACAAAAGGCGTTGGAAGAAATATCCAACCTTCCATGATCAAAGTTGAATCCAATTTGACTAACCACTCGCTCCATTGCGACTTTTAGTCTTGATTGATCCCAGTCACGAATGAGAAAACTTCCATCCACCGGTGAACCCTCTTCTCGGATGCGTTGAATGAGAGCCTTCGTTGGGGCCTTTAGGTCGCCTAAAACCTTCGTTGCCTCAGCATGAGTTGCTCCTTCTTCATAGAGGTTTATGAGAGCATCGTAAGGATGATCGTCATATCCGAACAATTCGGCAGATTCCCTTGCTACGTCAAACAACTCCGTATAGTGCGAAATCATGGTGGAGAAGTCATTATTAGGGCGGCTAATCCGCCATTGTTGGTACGCCGCGCTACTGGCTGCCGCCTTTCGTTGAACCATCGAAGACGGAAGCTTTTTGGCTTTCGAAACATCCTTTTTAAGAACCCTTAGCTGCGCTTCTTCAAAATCAGATGCTTCTGCAAATGATTTTTCTATGTCGTTGGAAAGTTCATCCGAGGTCAACATTTTGTGTTGCATGCTGGAAAGCAACAATAAGTGCTGTGACCTTGCTTCAATGCCACCAGATGGCATCAATACTTGCTGATCCCAATTGAAAAGGCGAATCGCCGAATCCAAAGCCTTTATTTTTTTGTATTTGGCCGACACGCGGTCAAAGGGACGCATACCTTATTGTAGCTTATCGAAACTATGAGACAATTCACATCGAATGTCAGTAGCGGACTGTAAGTCATGGCTATTAGCCGAGACGATCGAAGCGATTAAAGCGTCTTAAATACCAGCCACTGAAATTGTCTTATGATTGAGTCCCTCGATTTGAGATCAGCATTGCGCTCAAGTTGAACAATGATGTTTCTCAATAGGCTCTTTTCACCTTTGTTAAAATACTATCTGGTCGGTACAATTTCTTAGAATGCCTTACTCGCTACCTCCTCGGAATGACGGAGACAAAATCGGCCTTTTTCATCAAGGCGGATTGAGTCCTCAGCTTGTCGTCCGTAGCTTTGATAGCGAAATTGACTCTCCGGGCAACTACATCGTTTACAAGGGTGGAGTCAAAGCAAAGTATGGCGACAGCGAGTTAACCGCTGATGTCTTGATCGTAAGAAAGGGAGATTCAAGCGACCCAGCGATTCCCCTCAATGAAGGCGGATATACCATCAATTTACGCGCAAAGGAGGCTTATGCCTTTGGAAAAGTTACGGTAACTGATCCAGATGGAAATCTCAAGGCATCAAGGCTTTGGTTTACGTGGGATGGTCAATCTGAATTTCGAAAGGGTGAGGTGCTCGGTCGTGCCGAAGATGTAGAACTAAGCATTGCTACAACTCAAATTGTTGCAAAAACCTTGTCAATGACTTCGGCGGGATTTGATTTAACGAACATTGGATTTTGGACCAGCAATTGGCGAACGCCTCTTTTCCGCTTTGACGCCGATTCAGTCTTTATCTACCCAGGAAAAAAGGGAGTCGCCAAGAATGTAAGAACTTCTTTGCTCGGAGTTCAGTTGCCCGTTTTGCCAAGATACACTTTTTCGCTTGATCCTCGATCTGAGGGTTTTCAAGTTCCCACCGTTGGATTTCGACAAGGCGCAGGAGTTGGAATTTCTTGGCAAAGTAAATTCTTGATTAACGATAAATCAGCATTCTCTACGGCTCTTACCGCATTTCCGGACGTTCAGCCCACCTACACACTTTCATATTCAAAGTCAAACTTAAGAAAAGATGATGTTGGGAAGAAGCAATTTTCAATTTCTAACCAGTTTGGCGAGCGGTCGGACTTTTCCTTCTTTAGTGATATTTACACAAAGTCGATCGGCGATGCTTTCGACCGAATGAAGGTTCGAAAGGACCTTTTCTCGGTGAACAGCACGTTCAATTACGAAACACTTGGAAGGGTTACCGATCGAGTTACAAACTACTCTTTGCCACTTGAGTTGGGATTTGAGAAGGGTGGTCCCGCAGGATCCTGGGCTTATTTAATGCAGGCTAAAGTTGCAAAAATTGTTGAAGCCGGAAGTAATTCTGCCACTCGATTCACGCTACAAGCAAGTACATTCGCCCCGGTTCTATCCTTCGGGAGAACTTCGATTGGAGCCAGGTTTGATGCCACGGCCAGGATCGATGCAACGTCCTCCGGATTTTTTGGTGCGGAAACGGGGATCAGTTATGAGGCAGCAAATGCTTTGAGATTTAGTGCAGGTGCTTATGGGTACAAAAACCTCGGAAACGAATTGTTTCTTGGAGATCAATTTACTACCAATCAAGGATATATTGTTCGAGGCGATTGGTTTGGTCCTTCAACCGGATTTTCCTTTTTATACCGATATGATCCGACGAAAGGCTGGTTC
Source organism: Armatimonadota bacterium (assembly GCA_043770615.1). GTDB lineage: Bacteria > Armatimonadota > Fimbriimonadia > Fimbriimonadales > Fimbriimonadaceae > Fimbriimonas. The sequence goes on from JAYVHY010000296.1 coordinate 28,179, forward strand.
GATCGAGAATACAGAATATCGCAAGTCATGGGACCAATTGAACCAGTACTGGTTTATCGCCAAAACCCTCGTCAGTACGTTATTGGAATCAAGTTTAGAACGCAAGGTATCGCCAATATGCTTGCGAAGCGGTCGTCAAGGCAAGCAGACGAAGCCGAAGGAAAGAAACCTCGATGAGTTACCGATTTACGGAACATGATTGTAAGTCGTTTCACCAAGCGACATCGTCAGAATGGATGCTCGCAAATCATATCGGCGGTTTTGCGATGGGGACGGTTTCTGGTGTCAATACTCGCCGATATCACGGACTCCTAGTAGCTGCTCTATCTCCTCCGACCGAAAGAACGTTGGTCTTTGCTGGTTGTGATGCTTTTGCTGTTGCAGGCAAAAAGAAGTTACCGCTTAGTTCGAATCAATATCCCGGGGCGATTTACCCAACTGGTTATCAGAATACAACAAGCTTTGAATTAGGTCACGACGTGAGTTGGACCTATTCTGGCGAAGGCATGGAAATCGCAAAGCGGATTCATCTCTTTGACAATGAGAATTCTGTCCAGTTAAGCTTTGAGAACCTTGGAAAGAAGACAATTTCGATTGTCCTCAATCCCCTTATTTGCTTTCGCGATTTTCATGCGAACTTCACCGAACGGGATACCTATCCCAGCAAGATCGAATACAACGTGGATGAAACGTGCATAGTTGAAGGGAAACATCGCTTGTTTCTTAGCCATCGCAATGCTCTCAGGCGACCGATTCATGGTTGGTATTTTCGTTTCGAACATCAGCGTGAAACCGAAAGAGGTCTTGATCCTCGAGACGACCTCTATTGCCCATGCGAACTTGAGTTTCAACTGAAGCCAGGAGAGGTTTGTACGATAATTGGTTCGGTTGAAACGCAACCACCAGATCCAAATTTAGAGCCCCAGGTTGAAGCGATTGATTCAACCTTGATCATGAAGCTTGAGGGTGCCGCCGAGAAATTCTTGGTACAAACCAGTAGTCGCAGCACAATCATGGCAGGGTATCCGTGGTTTAGTGACTGGGGTCGTGACACGATGATTTCATTGCCTGGCATTTGCTTATGTATGGGCAAAAATTCAGAAGCAAGACAAATTTTGCGAGATTATGCGTCTCAAATGGATCATGGTCTCATTCCAAATCGGTTTGTTGAACGGGGGGAGAAAGCGGACTACAACACCGTTGACGCGACCCTTTGGTTTGCTAATTCCATCTATCTGACCCTAGACAAGGAATGGAATGAACAGTTTGCGCTTGAAATGTACGAGAAAATAGTTGAATCAATTCGCTATCATCGTCATGGCACGCTCTTCGGAATTGCAGTTGACCCAAGCGATGGCTTGCTGACCCAAGGTGAGCCTGGAGTCCAGCTAACCTGGATGGATGCAAAGATTGGCGAATGGGTTATCACGCCGCGACATGGCAAACCGGTTGAGATTAATGGACTATGGATCAATATGCTTCACGTTGCGGCGTGGATTGCAGAAAGGCTTGGCGAAGATACCAGTCAGTTTCTCACGCTAGCAAAACTAGCGGCCAAGAACTTTGAAGAAAAATTCTGGCACGAAGGAGTGAAATACTATCTCGACACAATTGAGCCAAATGATGCATCGCTAAGACCAAATCAGGTCATTGCAATGGGACTGCCGTTTACTCCTTGTAGCAATACTCATATTAAACAAGCTCTCGCGGCGGTTGACCGTGAATTGCTAACACCGGTTGGTTTGCGTACACTTTCGCCCGAGGATCCTAGTTATCACCCGAGGTTTAAAGGTCCGATGGTGGCTCTCGACGAAGCTTATCATCAGGGGACAGTATGGCCATGGCTATTCGGGTCTTACATTCGAGCGTTCATGAAATCAGATGGTACGAAGGACGAGGCATTAGCCAAGTTGGATAATGTCTCAAAAATGTTGGTCGAATACGGAATCGGAGGAATTGCAGAGTGCTACGATGGAGATGCTCCGCACATGCCGGGTGGATGTCCCTGGCAAGCATGGTCGGTGGCTGAAATTCTGTCCGTCATGAAGAATGAGTTGTCTTGACAATCTGTAGGAAAATAGGTGCAAAAGCACGCTTTGTACCGTCTGAACCTTGCCCGATAAAATGCCAAAAAACTTCGTCCATTTGCACAATCACACTGAGTACTCGTTGCTCGACGGTGCAAATCGTATTCCTGACCTAATCAAGCGAGCTCAGGATCTTGAGATGCCTTCCATGGCAATAACCGACCATGGGGTTATGTTTGGAGTCATGGAGTTCTATCTTGAAGCCAAAAAGGCGGGAATAAAGCCGCTACTGGGGGTTGAAGCCTATGTGGCTCCTCGAGGGATCGAGAAAAAGGACGGAAGGGCGGACCGTGAAAACTTCCACTTGCTTTTGCTAGCAAAGGATCTTGAGGGTTATCAGAACCTCTGTAAATTGTCTTCGGTTGCCGCCCTAAAGGGCTTTTATGGCAAACCCCGAATTGATCACGATTTGTTACGAAAATACAGCAAAGGCGTAATCGGTACAACTGCTTGTCTTGGGTCTGAAGTTTGTCAAGAACTGATGAAAGGGAACTATGACGAGGCGCAACGGATTGCCGGAATGTATGCCGAGATTTTTGGCAAAGAAAACTATTTTGTCGAACTTCAAGATCATGGTCTTAAAGAGCAAAGAGACATATACGAGCCACTGATTCGGATCGCAAAAGATATTGGAGTTGAAACCATTGCGACAAATGACGCTCACTATCTTTGCAAGGGCGATTCTAGGCCCCATGACGTTCTCCTTTGCATCCAAACTGGTGAGCTTGTCGCTAACACCAAGCGGATGAAATTTGAGACAGAAGAGTTCTATATCAAAACCGCCGAAGAAATGGCATCCATTTTTCCAGACAACATAGATGCCCTGGAAAACACGTTGAAAGTTGCGGACATGTGCAATGTCGAGTTAGATAAGACTTCAGCGCCAATGCCAAGACCAAGTGTCCCGGAAGGAAAATCGAGTTTTGAGCATCTACGAGACTTGGCTTATCAGGGATTGCATGGGAGAGCCAAACATCCGGACGAAAAGCATGACCGTCTGGAATATGAGCTCGGGGTTATCGAGCAGACCGGTTTTGCCGACTATTTCCTTTTAGTACGAGAGTTTGCCGAAGAAACTCGGAACCGAAATATATTCTTTGGTGTCCGAGGGTCGGCGGCGGGTTCTTTGGTTTCTTACTCAGTTGGAATTACCGATGTTGACCCAGTTGACTACGATATCACGTTTGAGCGCTTTTTGAATCCAGAACGAATATCCATGCCAGATATCGACATGGACTTCGAAGATGCTCGAAGAGATGAGATCATCCAGTGGGTCACCGAGCGATTTGGCGAGGACCATGTCGCCCAGATCATTACGTTTGGCACTATGGGCGCTAAGGCGGCAATTAAGGACTGTGGAAGAGTTCTTGGCTACCTTCCACAGGAGACCGACAAAATAACCAAAATGATTCCTGGCGTGCCGGGAATGACCCTCACCAAAGCATACAAAGAGGTTGGCGAATTTCGACAAATCATTGAATCTGAACCGAAGTTTAGAGAACTATTCGATACAGCCAAGTCAGTCGAAGGAATGTCTCGGAATTCTGGTGTTCACGCTGCTGGAATTGTAATATCGAGAGAACCTTTGATGGAGTATCTGCCTCTTTATAGAGGCAATGACGGGCAGACTGTAACCGCCTTTGAGATGGGAATCTTAGAAAAGATGGGTCTTCTAAAAATGGACTTTCTTGGTCTCTCCAACTTAACGGTACTTTCTTATGCCGTAGAGAACATTAAGAAATCAACTGGAATTACGATCGATCCGAGGCTGGCAAACGAGTCCGATCAAAAAACTTGGGATATGTTAGCTCGGGGCGAGACAACCGGCATCTTCCAGGTTGAAGGAGGAGGAATGACTCGATGGATTACGCAGCTCAAACCCCAGAGCGTACGGGAGCTTGCTGCTATTATTGCCCTTTTCCGTCCGGGCCCAATGGGAGAGATTCCTAACTACATCGATTACAAGTTTGGTCGCAAAAAGCCTGAACTGTTGAGTGAGTTGATGACTCCAATTTTGGAAGAAACCTACGGGGTCATTGTTTATCAAGATCAAGTTCTCAAGCTTGTCCAAGCGCTGGCCGGATTCACTCTCGGCAAAGCAGACGTTCTCCGTCGGGCTATGGGTAAGAAGGACGCGAAAGCAATGGCGGATATGAAAGTTGAATTCATGTCCGGAACAGCGGAAAAGGATATTCCGGCAACATCAGCAGAAAGAATTTGGGAACTATTGCTGCCGTTTGCGGGATACGCATTTAACAAGGCTCATGCGATTTGCTATGCACTACTCAGCCATCAAACGGCTTGGTTAAAGGCAAACTATCCGGTCGAATACATGGCGGCATTGCTGGCTGTATACAGGACAAAAGAAGAGCGGGTTATCGCTTTCATTGAAGAATGTCGGAGGATGAAAATCCCGGTCCTTCCTCCTGATGTCAATAAATCCGAGAGTGACTTTAGTATTGAACGGGGATCAAAGGGACAGGTGGGAATTCGCTTTGGATTAGGGGCGATTAAGGGAGTGGGAGATGGAATAGTTCAGGCAATCATTGCTGAACGAGCGGAAAATGGCAACTCAACTCATCTGTATCAGTTCTGCGAAAGGATTCGGCCGCATGGACTCAATAAGACGGCGCTAGATGCGTTGATAAAATCTGGAGCAATGGACTCCATTGATGACAATCGGGCTACAAATCTTGAGTACCAAGAAGCAGCCCTGATGTTTGCCACCGACCTAACCCGAGACCGAGCCATGGGCCAGGATTCATTGTTCATCTCGGATGACGATGATTCAACATCTGTTAGCTATCCAACCTTGCCGGCGACAACGCCACTCAGTCGGTCGGAAAAGCTCGCTCTTGAAAGAGAGGTACTTGGTATTTATGTTTCAGATCACCCTTTGCGGGGCCTTGAGCGAATCCTTAGTAGGCAAGCCACTCACTCCTGTGCCGACATTTTAGAACTCGATGAAGGTCACTCCGTAAAATTAACTGGAGTCATTGCCTCAACCCGGGCCATTCTTACCAAAACGGGTAAGAAAATGATGTCAATGACTCTTGAAGACTTCAGTGGCATTGCTCGATGTATTGTATTTGCCGGTTCCTATGAAAAATACCGAGATGTACTCCACAAAGACAAACTGGTTGTCATAAGTGGAGAAATAACCATCAATGAACGAGGCGGGGAAAAATCAACCGAAGTCAGACTTTTTGAAGTAAAGGAACTCGACGGAAGTCTTGACCTTGCTTTGGATGAAACGCCGATGAGCGGATCTATTATTGTGAAGATTGGGCGATCCACGCAAACTGATCTTCATAAACTCTTTGGAATGTTGAAGGATCATCCTGGAGACCATGAGGTGTATATCCAAATTGAACCTAAGTCAGAGCACCCATTGGTGCCAATTCAAGTCCTTTGCAAGCCAAGTCCGATTCTGGAAAGGGAAGTCAATAGGCTGTTTGGATCAAATTCTTTACAAATTGTTGAGAATCAGGAATTTGGCAACACGTTTTAGCGTTTCGAGTATCTTATGAATAGCAAGATGAGAGTTTTAACGATTTTGGGCATCCTGGGGATCGCCGTTTCTTCCTTCGCTGCCGACGACTTTGATTACAAGGTCGCAAATATTGATGTTCTTCGTGATAAGGCAGTTCAAACCGAGCTTGGTATTACCGAAGGGCAGAGAAAGACCATGAACGTTTTTGCTGACACTTATAGCAAGGCTAATAATGAGAAAGTTGCGGAGTACCAAAAGGCAAAGAAGCAACCTGATCAGGCTTTTTCGAAGTTTTCATTTGACCAATATGTAAAATTGCGAACAAGCGTCCTCAAGACCCTTTCGCCAAATCAAATCAAACGTCTTCGAGAAATAACTTTACGAGCCGCGGGACCCCGCGCACTTCTCGATAAAGTTGTCGCGGACAAGGTTGGAATGCCGACGCCTGACTACACGAAATTCTGTGCTGCAATTCGCGAGGGAGATCAAAGTGTGGCGAAAATTAAGAAAGCCGTTTCGGACAAAGTTCAGCTCAAATACAAGAATCAAAAGCCACCTAAAACGCAAAAGGAATCTGACGCTCTCCGGGTAAAGCTCAATGCGGACTTGGAAGTTGAAATGAAAAAGCGCCAGGCAGAAATGCAAGCTGCAATCAACGCATCAGAAGCCAAGACTGCCAAAATCGTTACTAAAAAGTACTTAGACTCCCTTCGACTTTTGATGGGTAAAGCATTTACACCAAAGGCAGCGGCGGCACCAAAGACACTGGGTAAATGACAATCCGTGATAAATTCGCTTCTCTCCGTATAAATGGAGAGAAGGCTCTTGTTTGTTTTTTTACGGCAGGAGATCAACCTCTCGAAGACTTGCCCGAAATCCTTAATTTGCTTTCCTCTGCCGGGGCGGATATCATCGAGATTGGCATTCCATTTAGCGATCCCTTTGGAGAGGGGCCGACGATTCAAGACTCAAGCCAGCGTGCACTTGAAAACGGAGCTACGCTTACGAAGATTTTAGATGCAATTGAACGCTGTAAGGTAGACATCCCGCTAGTGACCATGGGGTATTTCAACCCAATCTTGCGGTTTGGTCTGAAAGAATTCGCGACAAGGTCAAAGCAGGTCAGTGTTTCCGGAACAATCGTTTCTGACCTTGTTCCTGATGAAGCCAGCGCATGGGACCAAGCATGCACAGAATCGGGACTAGAAACTATCTATTTGGTGGCACCAACTTCGACAGATATTAGAATCAGACAAGTAGCGGGACAATCAACTGGTTTTGTCTATGTCGTTTCAAGAACCGGGGTAACCGGTGCTGAATCATCAGTTCCTCCAGAGATCAGTGGACTGGTCAGGAAAGTGAAAGATTTGACGAGCAAACCCGTTTGTGTCGGATTTGGTATCTCGACGCCCGCTCACGTTCAATTGGTTTGTCAAGAGGCGGATGGGGCGGTTGTTGGATCAGCACTTGTTTCGATGCTTCACAAGCATTGGAAAAACCCTAGCGAGCGTTCCAAAATCTCAGATTTCGTAAAATCGTTAAAGGATGCAACCACTTAGGCGGCGGATTTAAGGTTCGGAATGGCTGCTTCTAAGTTGGTTGAAACTCGTTTAGCTCGCATTCCCATTGCTTGAATCAGGGCTATTTGCTCAATCTTGTCAGTCTTAACTGTATAGGGCCAAGGTTCAAGGCTTACTCCGGCACTCTGCGCAGCCATCGTCGCGACTTCGGTTGCACCAATGATCAGCCTTTCTTCGCGTGATAAATCGAAGTCCTTTGGACCTTGAAGAGCAATCGTAAGTTCTCGAGTTAAGTGCCATGCTTTTGCCAAAGCTCCGGCGTCTTCTTGAATCGATCGGCCAACGACGTTCTTATAAGCATCTGCAAGCGGCACCTGTCGAAATTGTGCAATTGTTGCCGCGCTTTCAAACTGTTCGGGATACTGGCGAGCAACGAGACTGTAGGACAATGTCGAAAAAAGTCCAAAAGCAGCTGATCGCACCTGCATGGAAGCATCTACTTCTGAAATATTCTGCTCCAGAGCAGAAGGAGTTAAGATGGCAATGACCATACTTCCCAATGACATATGAGTGCCAGAAATTGTTTTTGACTTGACTCTTGAACCAGAAATCCAAAGATCTGACGCAATTCCGAGTTGAGTAAGCGATCTTGGTCCACTTTGTTGGACGATATGAATGAGTGGACCTTCAAATCCAATCATCTCACAGACCATGGTTACAGTGCGACAAACAAGTAAGTCTGACGCCAACACAGTTAGTGTTGAACGCGTATCTTGCTGAGCACTCTGGATTAGCAGTGTCGCAGCCGTCGGCGGTAATGGTGCAACGTGTGCGGATGACATAACCAATTGATTCCTACGATCTCCCTTAAAGTTTTCGGTCAGAAGGTCCGGAATCTAAAGGGCAATTGTGTTAGGTATAATATTGAGTCGCTGGAGAAATTATGAAAGACGGAATGCACCCAACCCTAAATCCAATTCTATACGTTGACGGAGAACACGAATGGACAGGCGTCTCCACGATGAGATCAAACAACGTTCGAAACATTAATGGTCTTGACCACTTTGTGATCAACCTTGAAATCA
>JAYVHY010000297.1:0-3302 GCA_043770615.1 Armatimonadota bacterium
GGTATTGCCCGTTCAACTTGGATCGACTTCAGGTGGCTAACTTGACTGCCTACCAAATCCAAGCTCGAAACTAGATCGCTTTTCAGTTGATCAACATGAGAGTTAGTTGAATCGCGGGATGTGACGGACAAAAGTGCCGTGCCCTCCGGACTATATCCGGGAGAAACCTCGGACAAATTCGCCACTTGATTGATGCTTGTTTGCATCGACGAACTATATAAGACAATTCGCTTCTCGAGCGGAACCGGCGCACTGGAAAGAAAATAATGGCATTGGGTCGAGAGCCACTCAACTCCTTTGCCGGCTATGTCTGGTCGGGTATCGACAATGATCTTGGCTGCAAAAGTCTTTCCGTCCTTGGTGGTCACCTGGTTGCCTTCTTGGAGGTCAACTTCGGAACTAAAGCGGATATTCATGTCCTTCGCCATCATTCGGGGAAGTTCTTGAACTCCACCTTCGACCAACGAAGCTCCTCCGATAAAGAATCGTTCCAAGAAGTAAGAACTCAGCGGCGACGGACTCTTGAGTAATGGATCAAGAAGTACCCCTTGCAAGAACGGCCTCAGGAAGTCGCTTTTGAACCTGTCCGAATAGCCAAGTTCGTTAATAAGACCGTCCGTTGAAAGTTCAAATCGCCTGGACTGCATGTGCTTTAGCAGGCGGAAGAGGTCATACAGCGACGCAGGAGAGCGGCCTAAGTTGGAGCAGTAAAGCTTAAAGTTGTGAATCGGATCAGCCAAAATTGACTTGCCCTGTGTGGATATGCAAGTTGAAGCTTGGCTAAAGGGCTGCAATCGGATCGGCAAATTGAGAGATCGAATCGAGGGATAAGCCGGAAGAACCACTTGAAACCCTTCGTCAAGGATGCAGCCTTCGAACATTTCGGATCGGACGCGCCCACCGGGAAGGGATTCCTTTTCGAGAACCAAATAATCGACGGATTGATCCGATAACTTTCGCGCGGCGGCCAGGCCGGTAAGACCAGCTCCAAGAACAATTACATCTCTAAACTCAGTCACGTAGGATTAGGTCTACGAATCCCAAGGAAATTTGTACTCAAACATGTAGCCCTCCTACTTATAGCAATTGTCGATAATTGCTTCGTCGAAGCTTAGTTTTGGTCGGACTTTGGTCGAGACATCTCGGATCGAGGAAGTCTAGTGACGATCAACTGCTTCGTGATTTCGTCAGGCTAAGATGCCTTGAACCGCTGATCGCAGTTGCGCGATGAAGTTCAAAGAACGGGCAACTTTTTTGCAAGCGAGTATTCATTTTGGTGAGTCGTTGGTTGATCCGGAAAGAGTTTTAAAGGAATATGCGCCACCACCGGATGTTTCGCTATATAGTGAATAGTATGGGGAGGCGATACGCTTTGTGCTCAATAGAATTGATCAGCAGGAAAATCTTATGTTTCAAACATATTTTAATGTTTGTCTAGCGCTCCTGGGCTTTACCAGTCCAGGACAGGAACCACAACGCAAGGTGACGTTTGGCAAATTTATCTCGCATATGCACCCTAGCTCGGACGAAATTGTTAGACAAAGCTTTCTCCTCCAAGGTCTTCCGACCTCGGTAATTAACCTCAGTTTCGGATATGACTCTTCAATCCAGCAAGATTTCGAAGACTTTCTTCTAACAAATTTTAGTAGCCCTCCAAACAAATCTTTCATGCCAATAAAAGATACGCTCTGGTGCCTTGCTTCTGGACTGTATCGCGAACAAAATCACGTGATGCTCGTTCTCACTAATGAACAGCGAAAAAGATTTATTCCGTTACTGGGGAAGGAATTAGTGCGCAAAGATCTTCGACCACGCGACGAGCTGGTCTTACGTGCGGAACTATTCAATCTTTTGTTCAAACCGAACTCGAGAAAGAATATGGTGCTTATTGAGGATGTACTCAATGTTAAAAGCACTTCTGCCAAAGTTGTTGCCAAGAATTTGCGTGAAGTGTCTCGATCACTTATTGTGGTTAACAAGCCCCAAAGCAATTGGGAGAAAGTTGGCATCTACCGCTAGAGAAGCTCTCCAACGATAGGGTGGAAATTCTACGACCAAAAGGATTCATTGTAGCCTCAAAAGCTCGGTTTAGCTTACGATTGGGCTTTTTACACTTCGTCGCTATTGAGGCAGCGGTTATAAGTACTCCTACTGAATTCTAATTCAGACCGGGAGGCCTTCTTCCTTTCGCAGTTGGTCAACAATGGCTTCGCCAAAAGTCAGTTTTGGTCGGACTTTGGCTTTGGGTGGGATGATTCGCCAGAACGGAGTTACTTCGTCGGCAGACTTCCCTTCCACCAATTCTTCATGCGCAGCTTCGGCGGCGATTCGCGTAAAGATTCCGATACAGAGCGGGCAACTGATGTCAGCGCCAGCTTGCTTCGCCAAATCGTCACCCATTTCCTTGGAGGTTTTTGATACGCCTTTGGGGATGGTTCGGATATAGCCATCCACTTGTCGCGGGGTCGGGATGAGCATGAGCCCGCCTGCAGGAACACCACTTATCGCCCTTGTCATCGTGCCAACGTGGGCTTCTCCGCCACTGTCGAGTTTCTCTTTCCAGGACTTCTTTCCTTTTGCCATCGCGATACTGGCAATTATAGTCTAGATTCATGGCGTAGAATAGTAGTAATGCCAAAAGCGGTTCCGGAGCGACAGGAGGAAAAGAGGGCGATGACCACCATTGAAAGAAGTTTGTACGAGGCCGAAGTGATCGAACAAATTCGGACGGTTTACGACCCCGAAATTCCGGTAAACGTTTATGATCTCGGACTTATTTACGATATTCAGATCGACGACAACAAGAACGTTCACGTCATGATGACCTTAACTTCTCCAAGTTGCCCAGTCGCAGGAATTTTGCCTGGGCAAGTCGAAGAAGCCATTCGAGACACGCCTGGCATCGGAAAAACTTCGCTTGAATTGACTTGGGATCCTCCCTTTACCATTGAAATGATGAGTGAGGAAGCTAAACTCATTCTTGGACTTGACTAAATGAAGTTTTCTGCACAAGAAGAGTACGGCTTGAGATGCCTGATCCAAATTGCTCGCAAAGGTCCTAAGGAGAGCATGACCATTCCTGAAATTTCCAAGCTTGAGGGGCTTACTTCTACTCATGCGGCGAAGCTTATGATGATCCTCCGAAAAGAAGGCTTCATCACCAGTGTTCGCGGTCAAAGTGGTGGTTACTCGTTAGCTCGGTCACCACAAGAGATTAAGATTTCTGACGTCCTTCATAGCTTGGGTGGAAAACTCTATGATGATGAGTTTTGTGGCAAGCATAGCGGTGCTCTCGATATCTG
>JAYVHY010000298.1:0-3301 GCA_043770615.1 Armatimonadota bacterium
TCTCGCATCGCTGATTGCAACGCCCAGTTGGCGGCAAGGTAGCCTCCGTCTTTGCTGCTATCACTGTAACCGAGCATCACTTCCTGGTAGCCAATCGCATCGATGTGCGCCCGATAGACTGGCAACGCAAAAATCTGTCGAAGAAGCGGTCCACAATGCTGGAGGTCGTCAACCGTTTCGAACAAAGGAACGATGTTTGGTTTGTTAGCCAGCACTCCCTCCTCTTTGAGGAACAACATGACTTCCAACATATCGCTCACCGATGTGGACATTGAAGTGATGTACGTTCCCATTGAATGGTCGTCGGCCATGAGCGCGACTGGACCGAGGACCATGCCAAGTGCGTCGTCAGTTGCAGTCCGAATCAACGGTCGGGGACTGGTGATCTCCCGAACCAAAAGCGCTATTCGCTCGGGTTCTGACAACCCTAAATATGCTCCAGAAGACACCAATACTCCAGCCTGAGCCAACAACAAACCCATTGCCTTTTCATGCAACTTGGAATGCTGACGAATGTCAACATTGGCTAAATGATTGCCAAAAACTCGAACGCGGCGAAGCGTGTCTTGCAGGCTACTTCGTAAGGGCAGGTGACTTCCTTCCGTCGAAGCAATCGAATGTTGGATCGCCTTCAGTGCATCCTCAACTCCGGTCAACGATGTTGGGTTTTCGTTCATAAACCCAAACAAACCAAGCAACAAAAGTACGTAGGGCTCTTGGGCGTATCGCTCTCGCTCTGGCTGGGTCAAGTACTGATCAAACTTGGTGGTCTCCTCTCGAACCGCGGCTACTTCGCCAACGAACTTGGTCGACTGAGTGAACTCCCATCGAAGCTTTTCAATTTCTCCTCGATGTCGGGGGACCACCATCTTCTGCATAGTGGTGGCAGCATCGAGGGTTGCGGCGGCGGTAACGTTTGGATTTCCGTCTCGGTCACCGCCAATCCAAGAGTGATACCGAATGATGTCGGGCACCACGATTCGCTCACCAAGAACTTCTTCGAGTGCATCTTCCAAATCTCGATACAACCAAGGGATCACCTCGTAGATGGTTCGATCAAAGAAATACAACGAATTTCGAACCTCTTCATCAACCGTCAATCGTTGCGATCGCATCTCGTCGGTGTGCCAAAGCTCGATGATCACGTTTTCCAGCTCAAACGCAGTATCCGAGCCCGCGTCTAAGGGCGCATTGAGATCGCTCGATCCCGATTGTTGAGCCAGCAAATGAGAAACTTCACGGAGCTTATCCAGAACAACCTTTCGTTTTGCCTCGGTTGGGTGAGCGGTCAGGGTTGGCGCGATCCATAGGCGATTAACCGCCGCGAGCAACCCTTCCCGTCCATGTTGTTCGTAAACTTTCTTGACCGTTTCCCGGATAGATTCCTTACGAAACCCTTTGGTCTGAGTCCGTTCTCGATTGACTCGAACGATCTCTTTTTGCTCGGCTGAATTGATCAGCTGAAACAACATCGTGAATGCCTTACCAAGGTCTCGCAAACCTTCCGAAGACTCTAATTCTGGACACGATATGTCCGCCAAAGAACAAGTTGGCTCATGAACCAGGCGGCGAGCTGACTCAATGATCCATGCTCCTTCTTGCTCCAACAAAACTTTGCCGAGAACGAGATCCAGCAATTGAATGTCGGCACTCAGTTCTTTGGAAAGACCAAATGATGAGGGTTCAAGACCGAGAAAGGCGGAGGTATTCACTTCCTTGGCATCATCGAATTGGCGTTCGCGATATTAAAGCTAACGACCGCCATGCTGGTCGCAACTTGCTTGAGATACTCCGGGATTGCTTCTTCGTAGCGATCATACTGCGTGTGCCAAATGTGCATGTAGTTTTGCGTTCCCGCCTTGCCCATAAACACCGAAGGAATTCCCTTCGCCCAGAATGACGCCTGGTCACTTCCGCCGCTGCCATTGTAGTTAGTCGTCGGCGAAAACTTCATTGGCATATTCGGAAATGCCTTGTTCATGAGTTCAAATGATGGTCGGAAGAAGGGTTCCCAGGACGGGTATCCCGACGCGCCGGATTCATAATTAGACCCGCCGTCATCCACGATGCAAGCGCTAATCTTCGATAACTCAGCCTCATGTTGCTTCACGTATTCGGTTGACCCCAACAAGCCTTGCTCTTCGCCGCTGAACAAAATAAAGCGGATTGTTCGCTTAGGCTTAACTCCACTCTTCATCAACAATCGAGCGGCTTCGAGGGTAGAACTTGATCCGGTTCCGTTATCGTTGGCACCTTGCGATCCCGGTGAGTTCCATGAATCAAGGTGGCCACCAAGAACTACGATCTCATCCGGAAATTCGGTACCTTTCAGTTCCGCCACCACGTTATGAACTTCAATCGGTCCTTTGATCCATCGATTGTCGGCATTAAACTCCGCCACCGTTGGCTTGCCCGACTTTACATTGTCAGCCAACATATCCCAGTCGGCTCGCCTAACCGTAATTTCAACATTGGTTGGATGATTTTCAAACGTCTTGTCCTTCCAAGTTCCATGAGTGTGAAGAAGGTCGCTCTTTGAGCCAAAGACAATTCCCAAAATTCCCGATTCTGCAACGGCTTTTATGACCGATGCGGACTCCTTTGGAATTCTTGCACCGACCATCGAAACTGGCGCATCCACCAATACCCAGGCTCCCTTTAGCGAACCCTTAACCTCAGCAAATTCCTCCATTGTTTTCGGAGCCATGACAACCTTGCCTCTTGTTGGTCCATTGGTGCCCGGCATCCAACAAGCGGTGGAGAACTTCATCTCCATTTCGCTGGGCGAAATCATCCGCGCCGAGTTATTCGGTCCTCTTTGAAATCCGACCGGAACATCCCCCCACTTCTCAAGGTGAGCATTGGCGTAGCCAAACGACTTAAACTTTGCCAATGCCCACTTCTCGGCTTTTTGCAACTCAGGCGAGCCAGTGGGGCGTCCACCAATGTTGTAACAGAGCTCCCTCAGGTGGGCCATCACTCGATTATCCGTTAGGCTCAAGTCGATGATCGGTTGGGCCGGATCGCCAAGATGGGCGGCAAGCAAAAGTGAAATCGCAATCATAAACTAACTATATCCGTTAGTTCATCAGTCTTGCGAGGATGAAGTTGGCAACGTAGACCAAGACCATGCTGATTACAACGGTATTCGTGGTTGATCGCCCGACGCCAACTGCGCCATTCTTGGTCGCCATTCCTTGCTGGCAAGCAACCAGCGCGATAATAATCCCAAAAACTGGTGCCTTGTAAAGCCCGCCCAGAATGTCGGAAACCTGGGTGTACTGACTCACCGATGAAAGGT
>JAYVHY010000299.1:0-3296 GCA_043770615.1 Armatimonadota bacterium
AGCTGCAACGACGGGTGCAGGAGCTATCGCTGGCGGGGCTATTGGCTACCTCAAGGATCAAGGAGTGAATGAAGACACCATAAATCTCTACCGCGACACCTTCAACACAGGCGGAGCGATCTTAGCGATCAACATGCCGGATGCTTTCGACGAAGCAGAAGTCGACTTGGTGTTGAGCAAGTATAACGCGATCAATATCAGCGGCGTAACTTACGCAACCGCACACTAACTCGACTCTCTCTTAACTACCAGCGAGATCTCAATGCTGGTAGTTAATGTGTCTAAGGGCTCCCTAAAAACAATCTCACCAAACACTCCGCCTTTAAACGCGACTCGTAACTCTTCCGCATTGTTGCAGTCAGCGAAGACCATACGGCTGGTTGAAGACCTTGGAAATTGATGACTCACGTAAAACTCTACAGACATTTGTCTGCTATAATAATAGACATGAGAATTAATTTTTTCTTTCAAGAGACTAATGGATGACCGCTCGGAATCCCGTGGGTCATTTAAGAAGGTTTTTCTTCAATATCATTTGCTCTCGGCATCCATGAAAGATTTGCGGTGCTACAAAAACGAGTTTTTCCTTTCGTAGGTTCAAAACAAGATCGAAAGTCGCGTCACGTGCCATCGCCGTTGCCCTTAGAAAGCTATAATTGAGCCAATGGGAAAGCCAAAACCTCTGAAGCCTGGAGACACAATCAGCCTCGTTTCGCCAGCCTCTGGCCTAACTCCCGAGCAAACCGAAAGAGGCATCGGACTTCTCCAACATCAAGGCTATAAAGTCAAGCTCTATCCCTCCACATATAAAGCAAACGGCTACCTCGCGGGGAGTGACCAAGAGCGAGCTGATGACATCGTTGCGGCATTCAATGACCCAGAAACCCAAGCTGTTTATTGCGCACGAGGCGGTTACGGTTGCAGTCGCTTGATGCCCTATCTTGACTTCGATGCCCTCGCAAAAACAAACAAACTTTTCATCGGTTTCAGCGATGTCACGGTCTTTCATGCTGCTCTCAACCGGCGTGGACTTCCAACCCTCCATGCCCCAATGGCGATAACTCTAAAACCCGACCGAGAACCATGGGTCTATGAGTCATTGATGGCGGCTATCAAAGGCGAAAATCCGATTCCAACCACGGCGCCACATGGTGCTTGCCTAGTTCCAGGGCAAGCAAAAGGAACAGTGGTTGGGGGCTGCCTCATCCTCATTTGCGATCTCATCGGCACTCCCGAGCAAATCGACATGACCGACAAAATTGTCCTTCTCGAAGACGTCGATGAAGCCCCTCATCGAGTCGACGCAATGTTTACTCAGCTTTTGAACGCCGGGCATATCCAACGAGCCGCAGGAATCGTCATTGGAGAAATGACTCGAACCGACGATAAAGCCGATCAAGCCTTCGGAACCATGCCTTGGCGAGAAATTGTCCGGGATCGACTCGGAAGCCTTAACATCCCTACTATCGTCAACTATCCTTGTGGTCACGCCGCCCAAATGCTCAGCCTTCCCCTCGGCATCCAAGCCAAAATTGACGCCTCAAGCGGTACCATGAAATACATCGAGTCATTATGCGAATGAAACTTTTTGGGATAATCGGGCTAGCAATCACGACTAGTTGCGGAATGGCCAATCAGGTATGGGAAAAGCCCATTGCCCCTGGTTTGGTGTACCGCATGGAAGTGCAGCAAGATCCACCCAGGGTCATCCATTCCCTCAAGATGATTACCAGCAATCCGGTCACCTCAATCATGCCCGAACTAGCGGGAAAAACCGTATTCGACGCAAAAGGCGACGGACGGACTACCGTTTCAAAGCTGGTCAACGACACCAATGCCCTTGCCGCAATCAACGCGGATTTCTTCCCTTTCGGCGCAAATCCATCGGGCGATCCACTCGGACTAATGGTTCGTGAAGGACAATTCCTCAGCCTTCCTAATCCAAAGCGAGCGACCTTTGCCTGGGGACCCACTTCATCAGTCTTCGGCTTTTCGAAGTTCACCGGATCAGTGACCCCTGAAAGTGGTCCCAGCTTTGAGATCAATGGATTCAACGAAGATTGTCCCGAAAACCGAATCACCCTAAACAGTCCCGAAGCGGGAATAAGTCGGTCAAAGCAACCGTGCGTGACCGTCATTCTTAAGGTCGACGGCACCCGCCTCACGCCGTCCACCCAAATCGGGGCCTCAGTCGTCGCGGTCACCAATGACGGCGCTAACATGCCGCTCAAAGCCGGTCAATACACCCTGGTTGCCCACGGAAACAAGATGAACGTACTCTCCGGGTTCAAGACCGGACAACGCCTAGTCATCAAACTTTCAACCACCGGATTCGATTGGGAAAAACTTGAGAATGCCGTCAGCGGTGGTCCAATGCTCATGCGAAACGGCGATGTAAACATTGACGCCGAAAACGAAGGATTCGCCAAAGACTTTATCGAGGGACGCCACCCACGTACCGCGATCGGGCGTACAACCGAGGGAGACCTCCTATTCGTCGCTATTGATGGTAGGCAAAAGATGAGCGTGGGAGCCACTCTCGAAGAAGCAGCCCAGATCATGAAGAATTTGGGGTGCCGAGATGCCCTAAACCTCGATGGTGGCGGATCGACCTGCATGAATGTGTTCGGCATCAATGTCAATCGACCGAGCGACAAATCCGGTGAACGAGCAGTTGCCAATGGCATCGTGTTCTACGGTCCTCGCCTCCTCGTTCCTGAGCAAAAACTCAAGATTGTGGTTCCGTCGACCATCGCGGCAAACGGTTTTGGACAAGCAAAAGTCGTGGACAAAAACGGAAAGGAAATTCCTAATATTGAAGTCTTTTGGTCCCTCCAAGGAACGGCGTGGATTGATCAAGGTGGTCAGGTTGCCGGACTCGAAGCCGGAACCGTCACAGTAGAAGCATACGTTCGCGGCATGACTCTGTCCACAAAAGTCATCATCAAATAGAAGAGTATAGGTAGGAAAACGTGAGCTGTCTTAACGATACAGATCTCATGAGGGGCGTGCATGGTATTTAGTGCTTTAGTCGCTTATTTGGGTTTCAAGCAAATCCAACTAACGAAGGATCAAATTGCAACGAACGCGATCCAATCGGTGATTGCTTGGTACGGAACGAATGGCATATCGCCTACTTTTAGCACCGTCTTAAGGCATTCACCTGAACCTTCGCTAAGTGACTATGTCTTCTTCGAAGATTTTTCTGTCAGCATCAATCAAAACAACAGGATTTCAAGCTTCGATTGGAGTACGCATCATCATCCCAAAATTCGAACTTACAGACTCGATACTCC
>JAYVHY010000300.1:0-7279 GCA_043770615.1 Armatimonadota bacterium
ATGACCGGCTATAAGGGTCGAATTGGCATCTTTGAGATCATTATTGGTACGCCGGAGTTTAAGGCAGCGATTGCCACAAATCCGACCTTTGCGGCATTGGCAGAAGTCGCTCAGCGGCAAGGTCACCGGACGATGCTTGATGATGGAAAGGCGAAGGCGATGTCCGGTTGGTCTACTCCTGACGAGATTATGCGCGCGGTTATGACGGTGGCTTTGTAGGGCTCAAGGCTCAAGGCTCAAGGCTCAGAAAACAATTATGAGAATTGGGATTTGTACGACTTTAGCGAAGGCGCCGCTGGCGGTTGATGCCGGGTTTGACTTCGTTGAACTTTCGGTTTCCGAAATGATGGCTCGAGAGCCGTGGGATGCTTCAGTTTATGCCGACTTGCCGGTAGAGGCATGCAACCTGTTTTTTCCGGGCGGGGTTAAGCTTTTCCCGGAAGACTCGGCTGAGCAATTCGATGTAATGCCATATATTTTTGAGGCGCGACGTCGTTTATCTGAAGTTGGAGTTGCCATAGGGGTGGTCGGGAGCGGAAATCAGCGTCGATGCCCGTCGGCGATGCCCTCGGCGGATGCAGAGCGAATGTTGGCGCAATGGTTGAGTGAGAGCATGAATGTCCCAGGGACGACAGTATTCGCTCCGGAATCACTCGAGCGGTCTGAGACGAACGTTGGCGGTGATTGTGCATCGTTTAGTCGCGTCTTGGCGAATCATGGGGTTGGATATACGGCCGATACATTTCACTTGTTGAAGGAGTGGGACGCGAATGGTCGCGAGGGTGGGCTTTCGGTGCCGAGTAAAGCCTTTTGGGAGGATCAGATGCCTCACTCGCCATTGCATCTTCATTTGGCCCAATTAGAAGGACGACGATTTCCATCGGTTGTCGACCCCATGTTGCTCGGATTCTTTGCTCGGTTGCGAGAGCTAGGATATTACGCGCGAGTGAGCCTTGAATGTCATGGTTTAGAAGTTGGGGATTATAAGTCAGCGATCGCAAACGTTCGGAGCTATATTGGTTGAATATTGCGCCGTAGGCGGGGCTGCTCGTTAATATGACCTGGTCCAGAGAACCCATACTCCCGAACGAGCAGCCGTGGACTTTGACTTTTTTTGATTTGCTTACCCAGCCCTGCGCAGCCTTTGCCGCCTAGGCGACAAAACTGCTTAGGCTGGGCTAAGGGTATAGCCGCACCTATGGTGCTGGTCTCAGGTGGACGAGAGGCAGTAAGTGACTTATTGATTTGAGGGCAAGAATGCGTTGAGGCACATCACGCCTTCGTTATGGAGGATAGGTGCGGCATTTGCGATAGGCGTCGGAACGTAAGACAGGTGAAAGTAGCAAAGATATTCGAAATCCGTTGATATGGGCTCCATTTGTTGGTGCCTTGACGGATAAGTATCCGTCAGAATGAGCGAAGAATGAAATTTACTCCTGCCCAAGGCGTCATAAAACCAGCACTATTGGTGGCAGTAACGGCACTGTTTTCGACCAGTTGGGCAGACTTGCAATACAAAGTCAAGCCATATCCAGCATCAAAATCTTTTGGGGTCAACATGTTGATCACCAACGCGAAGGAAAAGGAAACCGTTCGCATTCCGGCATGGTGCCCAGGTTTTTACTTCATTCTCGACTATGAAAAGCGGCTTTCGGACATCAAAGTTCTCGACCCAGAAGGCAATCCACTCAAGTTCAAGTGGATAGACTCTCGCGGTTTTCAGATTCAGAATCCAGAGAAGACACCGATTACCATCAACTATCGGGTTCTGGGAAACGATACTGGGCTAGGGTTCTTTCGAAGTCATCTTCGAGCTAATATTGGATTTATCAACGGTCCTTCGGCATTTATGTTTGCCGATGGTCACTTGACGGAGCCTTGCCGCCTGAACTTCACGTTACCAGCGGATTGGGACATTGCTACTTCAATGGATTCCGATGGAAAAGGAACTTACACGGCTAGCGGTTATGATGAGTTCATTGACCATCCTATTCAGCTCGGGAAATTCACCCGACGGTCATTCAAAATCGGTGAGATTCCTTTTGATGTGATTTGGGTTGGTGATCCGGGTATTCGATGCAATATTGATGAGGAAACCGAACGGCTACGACGGGGGTCGATTCCGGCAATGAAGATGTTTGGTGGAGCAAGCTTTAAGCGGTACACGTACTTTGTTCATTTAGAGGTTGGTGACTTTAATGGCGGACTTGAGCACCGATCAAGCAATGTAATCGCGGTCGAAAACAGCGAGACTATTCACCTTGATTCCTTGGCAACTCACGAGTATTTCCATGCTTGGAACGTGAAACAGATTCGTCCGGTTATGCTAGGGCCATTTGATTACTC
The DNA here is from genome assembly GCA_043770615.1 of Armatimonadota bacterium. GTDB lineage: Bacteria > Armatimonadota > Fimbriimonadia > Fimbriimonadales > Fimbriimonadaceae > Fimbriimonas. The sequence continues at coordinate 2,347 of JAYVHY010000300.1, forward strand.
CAAGGAACAGCGTTGTCCGAACATTTGGTTTAGCGAAGGAGTAACGGACTATTACGGCCAATTGCATGCCTATCAAGCCGGGTTTATCACTCGTTCCCAGTTCCTTGATACCTTGGCAAATAGCATTGAAGAATTGCAGATGAGCAAGACGCGGTTGAAGCTCACGCTGGAGCAAGTTTGCAAGCAGACCTGGGAGAATGGTGGTTTTGGAGTGGATGACCTTTCGTACTACACAAAAGGACTCGTTATCGGCCTCATTAGTGATGCGGTTATCCGGGGCGAAACCAAAGGCAAATCAAGCTTGGATGATTTGATGCGTTCCTTCTATCGCAAATATCAGCTTCCCAATCCTGGATTTGGCGACGATGCAATCAAGGATGCGCTAGTCGAAATGGGTGGACCGATGATGGGACCAATGTACGATACGATGGTTCGCACGACTCAACCTATGCCTTATGAAGCTCTTTCGAAGATGGGCCTTCGATTCACGATTCCGGGGGAGCGATATACTGACCCACTTTATCTCTTGAATGCCGAAGGCAAGGTAACCAATGCGACGGTTTCGAACCTCGACGGCGGAATCAAAGATGGAGATCAGGTGCTCACTGCTAGGCTCCTTGGAGACAATCAGATTGAAGTTATTGTACGACGGACTGGAAAAGAACTTAAGCTCAATCTCGCTGGAAGAACGTTTAAAGCGGGAGACTATCGCTTGCAGGCAAACCCGTTTGCTACGGCGGACGAAAAGTTGCGTCTGGAAGAGTGGTTGAAAATTCCAAATTGATCCTAACCCAAGGTAAAATTACCGAACCGAATGAGTGTCTACGTTGGTCTCGATTGTGGCGGTTCTTCAAGTAGGGTCCTTGCAGTTGACGAGAGTGGAAAGATACTGTTTCAGGGTCAAAGTGGCGCGGCAAACCTCGTCAGTACCCCGGAAGGTCGTCTACGTCGAAACCTAGGAAATGCCACGAACGGTTGCCCGGTTCCCGACTTTGTTTGCGGCTGCTTCGCTGGTCTGATTAATGATCATGTCCGAGATCGTGGGCTTATTATCCTTCAAGATACATTTCCAGAAACGGCACATTTTCGCGCTGAACCGGATTACACTGCCGCACTCTTCGCTTCTGAAGAGGCCGATGTTTGCGTAATCGCCGGAACCGGATCGCTAATCTGCTCGCGAATCAATGGAGAAATCGTTAAGAGTGGCGGCCGAGGATATATTCTTGGCGATGAAGGATCGGGCTACTATTTTGGTCGTGATGTTCTTTTGACCTTTTTGAGTGAACCTGATCTCATTAGCAATTCCGCGTTGAGAAGCATTCAGGAAGTATTTGGAAGTACCGAGGAGACTACGATTGTGACTGGAGTCTATAAAGCTCCATCACCGGCGACGATTTTGGCAAGACTGGTGAAGGCCCTGGGGCATGACGCTGCCGAGGGTCGACCATACGCAGTTGCAAGTGTCAAGAAGAACACAACTGAGCTCGCGAGCCTTTTTGTGAATCATGTAAAAAGTCATCATTCTCAGGCAGAAAGATTGTCGGTTTCTCTGAGCGGCGGCGTATGGAAAGCAGCGGCAATTTTTAAGGAAACGTTTCGTGACGTGTTGATCCGAGAACTTCCAGAAATTGATTTTGATATCCGAAGGCTTACGAAGCCACCTCTCTACGGTGCGGTAGAGCTAGCAAAGGAAATGAATAATGGCAACTGAAAGTAGAAATCCTCGTTCGTACGGTCTCGATAAAATGAATGCTCGAGAAATCGTCCGTTTAATGGATGAAGAAGAGCATGTTGTCTATCGGGCGATGCAGAATGCCCAACCTCAACTTGCCGAAGCGATTGAAAAGGTGGCTGAGTGCTTTCGGAAAGGCGGCAGAATTTTCTACGTTGGGTCGGGAACGAGCGGAAGAATTGCGACTGCCGATGCGGCGGAAATGCCGCCGACGTTTGGTATTGAACCAGATCGCTTTATCGCCATCGTCTCAGGCGGGAACGTGGCCAATGATCGGGCGGTTGAAGATGCCGAGGATGATGCGGCGGCTTCGATTCAGACTTTGAACTTGATGGGCGTGAATAAGGATGATGTTGTCATTGGTTTGGCGGCAAGCGGCGTAACCGCCTTTGTCTTGTCGGCGATTAAGCATGCACGCCAAAAGGGGTGTTGGACTTGCGGAATTTCCAATAACAAAAATACTCAACTGCTGGAACTTGCGGATCTGGGGATATTGCTCGATACTGGTCCAGAAATCCTGACTGGCTCGACTCGACTGAAGGCGGGAACTTCGCAGAAAATGGCGCTAAACCGGATTTCGACCGGCGCGATGGTCTTGAATGGCAAAGTAATCGAGAACCTGATGGTTGACGTCAAAGCGAAGAACATCAAACTGCGTGAGCGGTGCGTGAGGATTGTTTGCGAGCTGTCGAATGCTACGGCGGACGAGGCGAGAAGTCAGTTGGAGTCGTGCGACTATAACATCCGCACGGCGATAGAAGAGTTGAGGAAAGTTCAGGTTTAGGTCAGGGCTCAGAGATCAGAGATCAGAGATCAGAGATCAGGTTGTCATAAGAAAGCCTCGCGAATCTCGCGAGGCTTTCTTGTTTTGGTGAGACTCCCCTATGGAACGGTTGGAGCGACGTAACCTTGGTTAAGTGGTCCGCGGAATTCTCGGTAGTGAAGCGCGAGTCCGATGTGCATGATTGGAAGTGTAAACAACACACCAACGCAACAAGCAATTACTCCAAGACCTCCGATGATGGCGGCAACGAACATGAACCCGAAATAGGCCCAAGCATGGGGCTTCAACATTTCATAAGATCGCTGCATAGCTTGGACTGGGCCAAGACCCTCTTTCGCGGCAACAATTGGGGCGAATGCAAATGCACCGGCAACATATATTCCAGGGACAATACAGAAGATTAGTCCAATATAAACGGCAATAATGTACAGCAACGATGTTAGTGCAACCGGTACAAAATTTCTGAACCCTGAGAACATTGTGTTCAGCGACGTTGCTCCATTATCCGCTTCTTCCAATGCGCAAAGTGAAATTCCAAGAGTCAGAACCTGCGATATTGCAGCCGGAATCAAAGAGAGAAGCATGACTACTGGCAACATAGCGAAGCTAAATGCCGGCACCTTTCCTGGATCGGTTCGACCGAGCGGATTTCCGGACAAGAGTACGTTCTGTATCATTGAGAACGGGAAGCTGACAACCCACCCAAGGACTAGGGCAATAAGCACTCCAACAACGTAGACTCCCATATTGTTCTTCATCATATTGAAGCCATCCGTGATGAAATCAAAATAGACGCCCGGTCCACGATAGCCGCGTCCGCTTCCACTCGGTCCGCCCCCTTGGGGATCGCGTGGGTATTGTGTGTAATTTGGAGGTGTTTCCATACCTGGCATAGCATACGAGAAATGATCGCGTTTGTAAAGCGAAAATTGAGCCTATCTAGGTGTTGTTTCCCGTTGCGGAACAAAAATCTTCGAAAGTGGGTTCATTTAGGTACCTAAGTCCCCAATGGTTTGCTCATTCTATGCAGGTTCTACGGAATCCAAAATGCCCGATAGGTGAGTCCGTCAGCACCAATTTTGTCTTGAGTGGTGAACTGAGGAGCTACTGACACAAGGATGGAAACCCACTCGTTTCGTTGGTCTTGAGTTAAGTTTTTAAACTCAGCTTCTTCGTCGGGAGTCCACATCCGACCTTTTGCAGCAAAAAAAGATCAGCAAAGCTAAAGTGACATTCTGGTCCAGCCACGATTAAGAAACCGTTTGGAGGACTGGGATGGTTGCAAACAAGTCTTTCGCCATCATGTGTGGTCTTCGCGGTTGGAGTCTGATACTAAGTTCTTCGAACACTCGCCAAACTGGTCTTGCATCCCCTGGCGCAGGTATCGCAGCCTTGAGCTCCTGGATGGTTCCTTCCATGTTGGTGAAGCTTCCGTCACTTTCGACTTGGAGAGCCATTGGAATCGCAGCACTAGCGTAGTAGAAAGTTTCGGTGCGGCTCGAGTCTTGAACCACGAGGTAGTCAATATTCTCAAGGGCTTTGACGACCAAGCTTCGATCTATTTCGGACTCAAAGAGATCTACACCAATGAGCCACAGGGCTTTAAGTTGACCATTTGCAGCCGCCTGAAGCATTTGATGAGTGTTTAAGCCGTTTTCGTTGGGCGTAGCACCCATGAGTTGCAATCCTCGCTCGTTTGCTCCTCTTGCATAACAGTTAAAAGAACCACCGGTGGTCATCGCAATCCCGCAGAGGCTTTCGGCGGCGGACTGACCGCCACGCTCATTGTAGATATTGCTCGAGGTCACGACCGGACAGCCGGTAATGAGTTCGAGAGCTGCTTCAAGATCGCGAACATCAATTTCGCATATTTCGGCGACTTTTGCAAGGGTATGGCCTTTGATTGCTTCGGCGGTTGCGGCGGGTACGGTGGCTTTTCCGTTGCTCACAAGCCCGTTCAGGAGTCCACTTGCCAAGGTATCGGCGGTACCGGTTTTGTATCGCAAAACAACGTCGGCGAACGAATCTACGTCGGTTTCTTTATCGAACGCAACGACGACTTTCGCTTTCTTCTGGAACCAAGCCTTTCGAACTCTGAGATAGAGCATCGGTAGGTCGTCGGCCAAGGAAGTCCCAAAAACAAAAATGCTCTTGGCACCCTCGAACGAGGCAATGGAACTTTGAACTAGGGATTCACCCAACTTAACTGGGATTGATTCCGCATTGGAAACTAAGTTCGCTTCGAATCGGTGATCGATGTTGTCGGTTTTGACGTTCTCTCGGAAGAATTTGAGGGCATTCCAGGCACCTTCGTTGGATACGCCGTGACCAAGAATAAGACCAGCTTCGTTTCCACGACCTACGAACTCTCGCACGACATCAGCGCCGACGGTTGACCAGTCAGATTTGATGAGTTC
>JAYVHY010000301.1:0-7234 GCA_043770615.1 Armatimonadota bacterium
CAACGAGCCCTGAATCATGGACCAGTAAGTTCCGAAAAGTCACCCGGTCCTTCCCATTGCCTCCGAACTCAGGAATCACAGAACAAACCGGTTCATCAATATCCAGGAGTCCTTCCTGGTTTAGAATCATGGCTGCCGTAGTAGTTCCTACCACCTTACTGACGCTAGCCAAGTCCCAAACCGTATCCAATGTGACGGATGGCGAAGACCGGTCGTACGTGTGATTTCCAACCGAACCCTGGACTAAGTCACCATCATTCCAAATTGCGTAACACGCACCGGGAAAAACACCATCTTTGATGGCGTCCTCCAAGAGTTCCGTCACAAGGTCCACTTATCTAAAAGAGACCCTTAAGTCTTCCGTTCGAATCACCCAGGGAATCCACCCGAACCCCAACTCGATCCAGCATGGTAATGAACAAGTTATTTAGTGGAGTGTGATCGTCATAAATGACATGCTGACCAGACTTGTATCCGCCACCATGCCCTGCAAGAAGAATCGGAAGATTGTTGTGATTGTGGGCGTTTCCATCGCTGATCCCCGCACCGTACACGAGCAAGGTGTTATCGAGCAGAGTTGAATCGCCTTCTTTGATCGACTTCATCCGCTTGAGCACATAAGCAAGCTGCTGAATATGATAAGTATCAATCGCCTTCTTTTTCTCGAGTTTGTCGGCTTGTTGGCCGTGGTGGCTGATGTCGTGGTGTCCGTCGCTTACTCCAATCTGGGCAAACGACCGGTTTGATCCGTCGTTGGCAAACATGAATGTTGCAACGCGAGTCAGATCGGCTTGAAACGCCAGGACCATCATGTCACCCATGAGCCTAATGTGTTCGCCATAGTCACCTGGAATGCCTTTGGGTCGACCTACTCCGGCAGCGGCCTCAAGCTTGGCTTGATTTTCAAACTTCGTTAGTCGGTTCTCAATCTCCCGAACTGCGGTAAAGTACTCCTCCATCTTCATCTGGTCTCGCTTTCCAAGGCGAGATTTGAGATTTGCGGCGTCTTCCATCACGAAATCGAGAATCGACTTGTTGAAAAGGTCTCGACGTGCCAAGCTCTCTTGCTCTTCGGTTTGGGACCCACTACCAAACAGCCGCTCAAAAACCAAACGTGGATTTACTTCTTTCGGAATGGGTGTGTTCTCACTTTTCCACGAGATATTGCTGGAATAAGCACACGAATAGCCGCTATCACAATCTCCCGCTAGCCCGCTCCGCTCGCATCCAATCTCTAGCGAAGCAAAGCGCGTTTTACCTCCAATTTCTCTGGCCGCGACTTGGTCAACCGAAATACCGTTCTTTATGTCTGAACCTGCGGTTTTCCTCGGGTGGACGCCTGTTAGCCAAGCTGCAGTCGATCGAGCATGGTCGCCTGGCCCATCACCCAATGCAAATGCGTTTTGTTGTGACAATCCGGTTAAGATCGAAATGTCCTTTTGTAGTTCGGCCAGTGGCTGAATAATCGGAGTCATCTGGAGCGCGCCAGCGGCTTTCGGCGTCCACTCGGCCATATTGATGCCGTTTGGCACGAAGACAAACGCCATTCGAGTTGGGTTCGCCGCAATTGCCCCGGATCCACTCGCGTAGGCTAACGGAGCCATGCCTTCGAGGACGGGCAACGCCATCAGCGTCCCTAGTCCCTTTAGGAATGTGCGTCGGTTTAGTGGTGTTTGGCTCATTTATCTCCTTTTCTCTTTTTGAATGCATCGCTTGCCGCGATTCCTTGAACAATAGCGGAAAACTTGTAGCCGTTCGCCTCGGCTTTTTTCACAACTTCGTCCACAAAGCATTTGTCGTCAAAATCGACCCCGCGTCCAAGTGCGAAAGTCATAAGCTTTTCGACGAAGCTAACCGCAAACTCCTTTCGATTTCCCATCAGAACGGCTTTTAGCTGAGTCGGACCATTGAACTTATTGCCATCAGGTAGCACGGCTGAACTATCAATTGCTAAATTGCCGTCTTTCGTCCTCCATTTTCCGACGGAATCGTAATTTTCAAATCCAAATCCGAGCGCATCCATCTTCAAATGACAAACCGCGCAAGACGGCTTCTTGCGGTGAGCCTCCATCTTTTGCCGGAGGCTGAAGCTTGGATTAAGAATAGACGCTTCGCCTAAATCATCAACTCCGGGTGGAGGCGGTGGAGGTGGCGTACCCAGAATCTGCTCAAGAATCCAACGGCCACGCTTGGTCGGACTAGTTCGAGTCGGGTTAGAAGTAATTGCGAGTACGGCCCCTTGCGTAAGAACTCCGCCTCGGCCAGTTCCTTCAGTGCTCACTTTTCGCATACTATCGCCGGTAACTCCGCTGATTCCATAGTGCTTAGCCAATACCTCGTTGACAAACGTATATTTGCTGTCCAAAAAGTCAAGGATCGGTCGATCCTCGGCCATAACGTTGGCAAAGACCATTTTAGATTCGTCAACCATCGCGTTCATCAAACTATCGCTGTATTCGGGGAACTGCTTCTTGTCCGGTTGAAAATTGTAGATTTTTCGAAGTTGTAGCCATTGCATGGCGAAGTTATCAACTATTGCCTCCGACTTGGGGTCTTGGAGCATCCTTGTTACCTGCTCTTTTAAGACTTCAGACTTATTGAGTTCGCCGGATTTAGCCAAGGCATAAAGGGTTTCGTCTGGAATCGAGGACCAAAGAAAATAGCTCAATCTCGACGCCAACTCATATGAGTTCAAACTCCTCGACGGCAGATTAGCCGCATCAAGCTCAACCCTGAAAAGGAAGTTTGGATTACACAGAACCGCTTGGCAACCAAGCTGCATGGCCCGTTCATAGCTATCCCCCGTCCGTGCACCGAGCTGGAAGACTGTCATAAGTCGATCAAGCTCTTCTTTAGTGATAGGTCGGCGATAAGCTCGCGAAGCAAACCACTCAAGACTCTTGCGAGCCTCAACTTCTCGAGTTTCCTTTGGTGGAACTTCCGGAATCAAACGCTTCTGAAACGAAGTACGGATTGGATTGTCTTCAATTGGCCCAACTAGCTCGACACTATAGACAACCAAGTTTCGATCTTGCGCCTTCTGATTTCCCTGTGCCGCTACGTAAAAGTCGTTTGTAAAAGTAACTGCTATAGTCCAATCGCCGGCGGTCAGTTTTGTCGGGAAAACATAAATTCCCGGCTTTGATTCAGGATCTGTGATCGAAAACGTCGTAAGTAAGTCCCGGCCAAGCTTAAGACCTAGCTTTGCATTTTCAGGTCCCGCATGTTGTTCGCCAGCTTTGACTTGGATGCGGTACCAACCTGGCTTTTTGACTTTGAAATTGGCTGATCCCGTTCCTCCCGAAAAGAAATAGAGCGCATTTTCCCGTGTATTAACCCCGGTTGGAGAGTAAGCCATAGAATCACCAGTTACCAATTGAGTGGTAACCGATGGAACTCGAATAGCTGCTTTAACTAACTTTTCCGATGCGGACAGATACTTCTCCATTAAGAGAGGCGACATGGAAAGTACATCACCAATATTATCAAACCCGTACCCGACATCGTCATTAGGAAAGTCATCCGCTGGTCGAATCGAAACTCCGAGAAGGTCTCGAACCGAATTATTGTATTCTTCCCGATTGAGTCGCCGAAGAGTTACTTTGCCCGGATCTGCAACATTACAGTTTTGAGTAAAAGCAGCATCAACCCACGTGGCTAGCGCCCTACGTTGTGCATCGGTCGGGGCCGGAGAGCCCGAAGGAGGCATGTGCTTGTTGCTGATGTTTTTTGCGATTCGATTCCATAGTGCTGGATTCTTGAGGGCTTCTGTTCCCGACATGCCCTTCGTCAACCGGACGCCGCCCGGTGCTACCGAATCGGAATGACAGGAAACGCAGTACTTATCTACGATTGGTGAAACGTCAGTTGAGAAGCTCGGAACGCTCGATACCACCGGCTTTTTTTGAGCATTAGTCGTGAACGGAATTGCCACCGCGAGACCAAAAAGCGTGCTTCCCGATATGAGGCTCAACCAGCGTCTCTGCATTTACTTGAACCTATTCTACTGATTGAATTCAAAAGACGGTTGCATGTTCACGTTAAATTGCGAAAGATTGAGCCGGTCGAGTTGCGGGTTTCGATGGACCGAAAGACCTAGTGAGCTTGATTCATACGGGATTCTATGCTTAGTCCCCTGTATTCTTGGAGGAGCAGTGAAGTACTGGAAGCGCGAGAACGGCGACTGGATCATATTTGAAAAACACGAAAACGAGCACAAGGCGAGTTATTTCGACTACCGCTTCGCGCTCTTTTTTTCGTCAAATATGTCCGGCTGGTTTTTGCTGTACGACATGAACGGCCACTCAATTGATGGCGGAGAATGTGCCCGGTGGGAAGCCGAGCCGAGCCGTGAACAAGTTCAATTTGCAGTGGAAGACTTCCTGCTCAAAAAAGCCGTTTAGGTGATCCTTTTAGTGTTGATTGCGTCCCATACAACGATCGCAAAACCACCAACCAGACTACGCCAACTTGTCAAACAATCGAGCTTCCAGCGCTTCACGAACCGATTCAATCTGAACCTTTTCCAAAACCTCGGCGGCAAACGCATAAACCAATAGCGATTCAGCCTTTGACTTCTCAATTCCCCGAGCGCGAAGATAGAACAATGAGTCTTCGCTCAATTGACCAATCGTCGCACCGTGAGTGCACTTTACGTCGTCAGCAAAAATCTCAAGTTGCGGCTTGGTGTTCATCGTCGCAGTTGGCGACAACAAAATAGCTTGGTTCGTCTGCTTGGCGTCAGTCTTTTGGGCATCTTCATACACAAAGATTTTGCCGTTAAAAACGCCTTCAGCTTTGTCCTTCAAAATCGTCTTATAGACCTCGAACGATTGGCAATTTGGCATTGCATGATCAATTCGAGTGTGGTTATCAATGACTTGATTTCCTAAACCAACGTTGGCACTATTCAGCCAAGTTTCACAGTACTCACCGTTCACAAACGCGTTAATGTCGTTTCGAGCGACTTCACCACCAAAGTTGATATTATTTGAAGTGTAGACCGACTTGGTCTCTTGGTGAACATAGGTATTCGAGACGTGGGTCGAATCCAAGGATTCATCTTGATATCGAGTGTGTTCAAGTCGTGCGGAAGCATCCATCCGTACTTCGGTGACCGGGCACGTGAATCCAAATCCACCGAGGGTTGCGTATGATTCGATAACCTTTGCCTCGGAATTTTCTTCCATCAAAATCAGGATTCTTGGCGTCGAATAGGTCCCGCCCGATACGTCAGCGGTAATGAATTGAAGATGAATTGGCTGGGTAAAAGTTGAACCTTTGGGAATGTAGACAATCGCTACTTCACCCAAATATGCAGTATTGAGAGCGACAAATCGTTCGTCATTGGTTGAGCCAAGTTTTCCCTTCAGCGAAGCAATTTTGCCAAATTGAGCTTCTATTGCTGGATGAAGGTCTTCTGGAGCCTCACTCGCAATTCCAATAAAGGTGCCTTCAGGCAAATGGGTGTGGCTGGATAGCTCGGGTGCATACTGACCGTTCACAAACGAAACCGTAAAAGCTTCAATATGACCAAGCGTAAAGTTCACCAAGTCTTCGCGGTCAACATTCGCGCCAAACCCAAACTTAAACTTCTTCTCTTGAAGAGCCCTGAGCGACGTGTACTTAAACTCTTCGTCGCGTCGAGTAGGAATACCAAACTCTTGATAGCTTCGAATTCCTTGTTCTCGAAGGGAAGTAAAGAACGGCAATCCCTCGATTTCGAGAAGTGGCTTAATCGCGGCGTAGCCGTCGACAAAAGGATCAGTTGGTGAGTTCAACAAACTATTCACGCTTTTGCTGCGATTTCCTCTTTGATAAAGTCGTAACCCTTGGCTTCGAGCTCAAGCGCGAGTTCTTTGCCGCCAGATCGGACGATTCTGCCGTCAACCAAAACATGTACGAAGTCGGGGACGATGTAGTCGAGAAGCCTTTGGTAGTGGGTAATCACCACGGTTGCTCGAGCCGGTGATCGCAGGGCATTAACTCCGTTCGCCACGATTTTCAAGGCGTCAATATCAAGTCCAGAGTCGGTCTCGTCCAAAACACAAAGCTTTGGTTCAAGGACTGCCATTTGAAAAATCTCGTTCCGCTTCTTTTCCCCGCCAGAAAATCCTTCGTTGACCGATCGGCTCAGCATGGATGGATCAAGTTCCATCATCGTTGCCTTTTCTTTAACCAGCGCCATAAAGTCCTTTGCCGATACATCTGGTTCGCCTTTGTACTTTCGAATTGAATTCACAGCTGAACGAAGAAAGTAAGTATTGGTGACACCCGGAATCTCGACCGGATACTGGAAGGCAAGGAAAAGCCCTTCTGCTGCTCTTTCTTCGGGGTCGAGTTCTAACAGGTCTTTGCCATCAAAATCGATGCTTCCACTGGTAACTTCGTAGTCCGATTTACCCGCCAAGATGCTGGCAAGCGTCGACTTTCCGGAGCCGTTTGGCCCCATGATCGCGTGGACTTCACCTGCCTTTACGGTCAGGTTAACTCCTCTCAGAATCTCTTTCTCCTCAACGGAGGCGTGCAAATTGGTAATGGTCAGCATAGGGGAACTTTGTTTCCTACGTCAGTAAACGCTGGAATGTTGACATTTCTGTCTACTTTCATTATGACAGATTTTGGCAACCATGCTGAAAGGCGGAAACCGATGTGGAGTGCGCGAATTTATTCGCGCTTTGTCCTGCACAATTTATTGTGCTGTCGAACCATTCAGAAGATTGAGAAGACTCTATCCTCCCTCCTTCACCCGGATATAATCAAAATTGGTTCGGACAATGAAAACACAGCTAGACGAAACCGATGTCCAGATTCTCAACCTCCTCCAACGGGATGGACGGATCACTAACGCCGACTTAGCCAAAGCCGTTGGTCTCAGCGCTCCCAGTGTTCTCCAGCGGGTCCGCATCCTCGAAAAATCGGGGATCATCAAAAACTACGTGACGATTCTTGACGCCGAGCGGCTAGGGCGCAAGCTCATTGCTTTTGTGAACGTATCGTTGTCACTTCACGAAAGCCAACCGATCGAGCGATTCCGGAAGTCGGTCCAAGAGATTCCCGAGATCACCGAGGTCTACAACATCACCGGCGAATACGACTTCATGCTCAAAGTCCAGGCGAGGGACATGCGCCATTACGAGAGTATCCTCCGAGATAAGATCACCAAAATTCGGGGCATCGGGAAGCTAAATACTTCTTTTGTGCTTGGAACCGCCAAACACACCACCGAAATCCC
>JAYVHY010000302.1:0-7199 GCA_043770615.1 Armatimonadota bacterium
TTCGGCTGAACCAGAGCTGAAGAAAATCCTACAATTGTCTTAATTCCGCTTCCTGATCGCTTGGTTGGAAATTCGATTTCAAGCATTGGACAAATGCCACTCATTCTATCGCGGCTTCGGATTGCCGCGTACTGAAACATAACCTCTGCCTCGCTACCCGTTGTAAATTCATCGCTTCGAAAGTTGACGCCTAATCGGTCGGACAGTCCAACCATGTATTGAAACGACAAGTCGTTGATTGAACGTCCTCCTGCGCTTGTTGACAACCCAGAAAAGTTCAAACTATGGCTTCCAAATGGTTCCGGCATTCCCATGTGAGTGAAGAATGGCATGACCATTTCATGCATTTCTCCCATCGCCATAGTATCTTGTGGCGATTTTGACTTCGCCATATCTTGATGATTTTGGTCTTGAATTGGTCTTGGCGATTCGGTAGCCATGGCTAAAACAGATTGGGTCAAGAACAGGCATGACCACAAGATTGATTGATTGATTTTCATAGAAACTCCGTAATAAAATGCAAATTGCAACCCAGATTTGATCTTCCGATGAATCCTGGGTTGTACTGCTCATACGCCGCAAAGGTCTAGCGGCTTCCCTCATTACATCCCTTTCATACCTTTCATCATTGGGCAATCCATTTTGCCGGACTTCATGTGCGACATCATGTGCTCCATCATTTTCTCATCCATAGCGGCATTAGCTTTGTTTGTCATGATGCGTTGAGCCACCATTTCTTTGACGGTAGCCGCAATAGCCTCAACCTTTCGATCAGTTGATGCAGATTCCATTCTAGATACCAAGTTTTCCATAGTGGTGTCCATTGCTTTCATGTGCTCCTTCATGGCCTTCTTGTCGGACATCATCTTCTTGCACATGTCCATTTGCATAGGCTTGCCAGTGGTGGTGGTGCCTGACTTAGTGGTTGTTTGGGCAATCCCGGCTATTGCACCGCCAACCATGAGGCAGACTACGATTGATCTAACTTGTATTTTCATAATTTGAATTCCTATTGATAACCCCTATAGGATGGGACTCGAATGTAATTGCTACAAGTCGCTTATTCTGCTGTCGGTCCTTTAGAGGGCAGAGTACGGTTTAAAATGCAATGCTGTACCCCATTACAACGTTCATCTGTTTACCGGCTCGAACGCCGAAGTCAAGCACCGAGCGAGCATCTACTTGCTTTCGAATTCCTAGTCCAACGGATGTCTCATTTCGCCGAAATACCAATTCGGAAACAAATGTTTGGTCAAATTTTTTGGGGTAACCAAGTGGACTTGAGTACCCAAGAATGAAACCAGGCGACTCGTTCGTATTAAGGTCCAAGTTAAGATGAACCTTGTCGTATTGATGCCATGCCTTCGTTGCAATGAGTCTGGCTTGAACCTCCGACCGCTGTCCTCGAGTAGCATTCGCGGTGATACGATAGCCGAGAGCCGGAGAATTCTCAAACTCCCGAGCGAGATTTCGGAAGTAGCTGACCTCATAGCCGTTGTTTGAACCTTGAAAAGTGTTAAAACCGATGCTCAATTCTTGGTTCTTCGCGAAGCCGTAGCCAAACGAGGTCATCAAACCAAACTTACCCGAAAGCGAACTCATGCCAACCTGAAACTCACGCTCGCCATATGCGATTGAATAGGCGTCGTCAAACAACAGTGGACGTCCAGTTTCAATATTGTTGTGGTCAGATGCAAAACCAATTCGCGCCACAACCAAAATTGCCAAGCAAGTGAGAACTTTCACCGCTGACCTCCAATTCCACTCTTGTACGGATTTGGTTTGTCAATCTTTCGGTAAGTGTCTGGCTTTCCGTTGTTGAGCTTCGACCAGTCAGCCAGGCTCAGAGGCTTCGAATCTTTAAACTCGGGATTCGACTTCACGTACTGATTAAACGCAGAAACCGATGTAAAGGCTCGAGACCACTCGGTGCATTCCGGATGATCACCAAACTTCTCAAGGAAGACCACTCCTTTAATATTCGAGGAGTAATTTCCTTCGTCATCCGAAATAAGAACCAGGAGTCGGCTCGGATCCTCCGTCGCACTGCGGATAATCGCTCGTCCCGGCGTCTCATTCGCCATATCTCGGGCGCACATGATGCACCGAACCGTCATGGTCCACCCTTCGGCGGAGACCGTAGCTCCCCAAGGATCGGAAAGTGGCAACGAGAGTGAGCAGTGCGAGCACTTACTCATCTCCATCCATCCCATTCCCGCCATATACATGATGTCGTCTTCGCTTCCGCGCATCATTCCCATTCCGGGCATTCCGTCTGGAAAGCGGTGATCGTGAAGGGCTTCAGTTGACTCTGAGCCTGCTTCTTCACTCTTGTGGGTCGAAGCGATAACTCGATAAATCGCAATTTTGACTTGGTCTTGCTTTTGCCGTTCGGAAAGACTTGGCTGAGCAAGAATATCGTTCACGTTATCGTGGAGCATGTGTAAATTGTCGAACGCGTTGGCGATCATCGGGAATCGCTTTGCAAATCGAGGACTCATTTCTGCGGTCATTGGCATAAAGTCGCGATCAGTTTTGTAGAGTTCGGTCTGATGATATCGTTCCCCGACCAACGCATATTGCGGAACCTGGTCCTGAACCGGAACTCGATAAAGCATGTCGTAATTGACCGTCTGTAGCCAGTGATATCCCCAAAAGAGACCGTTAACCTTGGGATAGTCTCGCCGAAATTTTCCACTGTATGAAAAACTGTCCAAGTAGTCCATGTTCATCGGAAGTCCGGTGATGGCATACGGCTGCGATTGATAGAACTTCCACAGGCGATCTACTTCCGCATCCTTTTGTGCATCGGTCCAACCTTGGTGCATGAAAACATCAATGGTTTGGAAATGAAGTAGGTGAGCCCAATCAAAAACCTTTTCGAGGTACCCGTATTTCCGCTGGAATGTCGGTGAAATTGCGCCTTCGTCGACTGGCAGTTTTGGCGGATTACGTAGAACCCAGTCAATTGTGCCGAAGGTCTTTGTCTCAAGTTCATGTGACTTTCCGGTTACCAATGCTTCGTAGGCCATGGCGTGGCCCACGCCGGTGGCATACATGTCTTTGGCGAAGGCAGGCAAACGATTGATGTTCCAGTTATAGGGGGCTGGTTTGTAAAATAGGTGATCAGCACCTGGACTATTGATCCAGGCTGGCATGTTCGGTGGCATTGTCGGTAACTTGTCCTGCTGAGCGAGCAGGACAAGCGAAAGAGCAAAAATCATTGGGAACCACTTGCGGGCTTGTTCACCAGGGCAATGAATTCATCCAAAGTAAGCGGCTTTGCGGTTTCAGCGCCATGTTTCTTTGCGTATGCATCGAATGCTTCTTTGGTTGAAAATGCTCGAGAGAGTTCGGCGCAGCTTGCGTGCTTAGTGAACGTGTTCAAGAAGACGCTGCCTTCTGGGGCAGTCCATTTTCCTGCCGTTCGCTTGAGGACGACTGGCTCGCCAACCTTCTCGCTTGGAGCGTAAACAATGAGATCAGCCTTGTATCGTCCCTGATCTTTTATCACGCAGTAGACGCATCGGTACTCGATTTTTTTGTTGCCAAACTTTACGACGACTTCGTTGTCTTGTTCCTTGGTGTTTTGCACAAGCTTCAACTTGCAATAGGGGCAATCGCCTTCATGAGCTGGAGATGAAGCGGCGATGCCGATGGTTGTGATGACGACGAGAATATTGAGGAGATTTTTCACTTTATTTTTTCCTTTTTAATTTGAACCTTTGAATTGCAGTTACTGCCTGATCCGCATCCGCAGTCAGGCTTGTTGTTTTTGGTGCCAATCCCCGCTTTGCGAAACATTGTCCTGCCAATATAGACGCAGCAGACAATGACCAAGAGAGCGATTGGCCAAGGCACTATTTTCGGACCTCGATTGTAAAGCCGAGGGTCTTGACTGAGCCACGCCACATGAATTGGGCATAGGCTTTATAGAGACCAGATTTGGGGAATCGTGCGCTAAACCGGATCGTGCCCTTTTTGGCTTCGGCAATGTCCTTAGCCGTTTCGAATGGATGACTATGTACAACTGACAATCCGTCCTTAGAGAAGATCATCAAGTGCCCGACTGCGCCGAGGTAAGTCTCGGTGATTCCGGTTGGAGCCTTGGACTTGGTGTCGGTTAGCTTAACGATCACCTGGGTGTTTTGTCCGACCGAAATAGGACCGCTTGTTGAGATAACTCCCTTGAGCCCTTGATCAGTTCCGACAGAACTTAAAGCAAGCTTTGTATTCCAAGTTGGCTTTGGACCTGCGACCTTGATCTTGGTAGTCAGAACTCGAGATCCCTTACCGCTTGGGGCAACATCTCCATAAATCCAATACTCTCCTCCAGCCGGGAAAGTTTGAGTGATGACCCAGTTTCCATTGGGGAGCATTACCGGGTGCTCATGTCGAAACCAATTCAGGTCTTTGCTTGCCATCAGCAAGTGAAACTTCATTTCATGGGCGGTGTCAAACGAGGTCTGAACCTTTTTCGTCTTGGTATCAATAACCTGGAGAACCAATTTGGTTGGCTTACCGGCTTGAGCTTGAAGGGATGTTTCTAAAAGCGCCAGCCGATACGGTTGAACCAGTTTCAGACTCGAAGGACGCTCGTCTTTCACATCCACCATAAACGCAATGTGCTTTATAGTGTCTCCTGGGATCTTTAGTTCAAGATCAATTTTGTAGACGCCGCCGTGCCCAAAAAAGAGATCCATTCCGTAGTCACCGGGTACACCTTCGCGATGCACTTCGGGCATTACCATTGGCATTCCCGCCATGCTTGGCATGGTCATCTTAGCCGTAGCCTCAATGGCGCCGACGCCCTTGAAGCCTTCTTCGACCGGATCTTTTTGGGTCGTGTCGACTACCCGAAACTCGACATCGGTTTGCTCCTGGGCATACAAACCTCCGTCGGGAATACGAAGCTCCGCTTGGTATTTGCCAAACGTGACTTCCGTGATCGGCTTTTGTGGAGTGATGAAAAGGTGCGCAAAGTGCGCAACGGCGATAAGAGTAATCATGTAAATTCTGGTTTTAGGGACGTCAATTGACGAAGCTTCCAGGCACAAATGTGCGGGAAGAGTTAAAACTCAGAAAATGGAGGCGCACGACCATCGTGCGAAGAGCCTAGTGGCTCATCAGGGGGGCTTGAGTCGCTAAAAAAGATGACTTGATCAAGCCTGGCAACCGTATCAAAGTTCGTAGAAGCGACAGGCTCGGCTGAACATGAAATCTCTAAATTGTCTCTCGATAGTTGAACACCTAAGTCATTCGAAAGCATTGTGGGAGCCGATTTGATCTTGCAGTGACAATTTCCCTTTGCCTCCACAACTTTCTGAACTGCCCGGACTGACTTTGCCTGGTGACTACAGCAACTGGAAACCGGTTCCGTAACGATTTTCTTTGCTGCTGGCTGACCGTGGCTCATGCAACAAGCATTTTCTTTGACATGATCCAGACATGACGCGACTTTCGCGCTTGCCGGCAAAACCAAGGCAAATAACGCGAACAAGGCAATGATTCTATTCAAGACTCCTTGTTGCCGCATATTCGTTCTAACGTTTATATACCATCATTCGTTTCCGAAATCACCAAAGTGCCTAGCACCAGGTAGGATTTCGACATGTTCATCGCTACTCTTGTCTTTGCCAGCGCCGGCGCTAATCGCGTGTTGGTGATTGAAAACAGCGCCAGCCCCGCTTCGGTTGAAATTTCCGAAGACTATATGAAGAAGCGCGGTGTGACGAATGTTTTGAAAGTTGAATGTCAAGACTCTGTCTTATCGCCTGCTAGCGAGACAATGAGGTATGCGGACTTTCAGGAAAAGATCGAAAAGCCGTTGAGAGCCTATTTGACCAAGAAGAGTGGAATTGACTTCATTGTTTTGACCAAAGGAGTTCCAATTAGGCTCACTGCGGCACAAACTGGGGTTAGTGGAACTCAGCCATCGCTTGATTCCACGGTGGCCGCTCTGGATTATCGGGACCGGAAGGACGTCGTCCCAATCGTATTGAATGACTCAGGTTTTACGGGTAAATGTTGGGCAAATCGCTTTTGGAACTCAACTGAACGATTTACCCATGCAAAGTTTGGTGGGTATCTCGTTACGCGATTGGATGGCTATACGGTTGATGACGCAAAATTGCTCTCCACCTATTCCATTCAATCTGAAAAGTTTCGTCCGACTGGCAAATTTTTGATCGATGTCGCGGAAGGGCACGGCATCGGAGATGTGAAGAAAGTGCCCATGTCGGCGTTGGTTGACGGAAAACTTGATACTCACATGATCAATGAGATGGCCTACAACGAGTGGGACGCAGATATGGTGGTTGCCGGTCAAAAACTAGAAGCAAAGAAGATTCCCTTGATGGTGGACAGGACGGATGTATTTATTGGCCGGAAGAGTGGATTAGCTGGGTATGCGTCATGGGGGAGCAATGATCCTAAGTTTGACGCTGTTGGCTACGGGCTTTTGAGATTTGATCCGGGTTCGATTGCTGAGACTGCGGTTTCGACATCGGCCAGGACATTTTTGCCGACCACAGGTGGACAATCATTGATTGTGGACCTGATTAAGGCCAGAGTGACAGGTGTTAAAGGATATTGCGATGAGCCTTTGTTGCAAGCCGTTGCTTCACCGACAGTCTTGTTTGATCGGTATACGTCGGGCTGGACTCTTGCCGAGAGCTTCTACGCCGCGTCGCGATTTGTGGGTTGGGAAGACATTGTGATCGGTGATCCGCTTTGCTCGCCGTACGCGATTAAGTAGGGTCAACACTATCGGGTGCACTTGTAAAACAATGAAAGTCTTAAAACGGAGACTTCATCTTATTGATCCGGCAAACTTTAGTCGCCCAATTTCTTTGATCTTGGCAATTCAGAGTCATAAAAATCTGAAGCTTGGTCATATATCTCCAGCATTGCGATCGGCTTACCATAGCGCGTGATCATGATTTCCTCACCTTGAATCGCCAATTCCACCAACGCGGCGAAGTCAGCTTTTGTTTCGGTTATGCTCCGAATGATCATCTATCAATTCTATCCCAGTTTCGGAAAAATCATCAAATTTTGCAACCTACTCAACCTTTGGCTCACGTATCTTCTCTATACTCACGGAGAACGATGAATCTCGAAACTTGCACAGACTTGGATAAGCTAAGAAATCGGGATGCTGAGGCGCTAAACACATGGGTACATCGAAATTACGATGA
>JAYVHY010000303.1:0-3241 GCA_043770615.1 Armatimonadota bacterium
TACTTGGTTGTTGAGGTTGTTCCCCATACTTTGATAGAAGGTTACGACAATGTAAGCAATGTAAATGGCGACAACAAGAAAAGCAAGAACACCCATAAAGTGACCTAATTGGACCGAACGCGTCTTTGCTTCATCTTGGTAATAGTCCGACATTTTATTGAGCATTTGATCGAGGTTGCCAGTGGTTTCCCCAGTGCTAAGCATGTCAATAACAATTGGTGACAATGCGCCTGTGCTTCGCAGGGTTTCGGTTATTCCGGCGCCGCCTTCCAGTACTTTTGCAGCTGGATACAACTTAGCCCTCATGTACTCATTGCCACATGAATCGGCAGAAAGTAGAACAACCTTGGGGAGCGGAACGCCAGCCCGATAGAGAGCTCCAAAAGCTCGACCAAACTTTGCCATCGACGTTTGACGTATTGTTCCTCCTATAAATGGAATGAAGATTGTGAATGCGTCCCATGAATACTTGATTCGGAAGTTTGCGAGACCAACTCTGAAAAACAAAAAGAGACCGATCAAAACTGGCGTAAGGACAAACCACGTCGCAATGTTGGTAAGCGGAGAAGAAAGCTTTTGGCCATTCGTTGAAATCATTCCAATGATGAGATTGGTTCCCGCAATAATGAGAATCGAGGCTACGATGAGGAGTTTGGGATAGATGGTTACTCGGCGGTACAAGTTTCGTAGTTCGATTTCGTCTTCGGTATATTTCGCAACGGTAAAGAGTGATTCGTCAAGGAACCCGCCCTCTTCGCCTGTTCGAATAATGCTGAGCATGACGGGAGTAAAGACTTCAGGATATCGCTGCATTCCTGCCGTCATGGGTCGCCCTGCCTCAACGTGACCTTTCATTTCTTGAACAACATGTTTGAATCGTGGGTCGCGGGTTTGAGTGCTTAATGTATCCAAACTTTGGACCATCGGTACACCAGCCCGAAGCATTGTGCCAAGTTGATTGAAGAAAAAGGCAAGGGTCGAAAGCGCAACTTTTCCGAGAACGGGGCCAAGTACGCTGGTCGCCATATATGATCGTTGATCAGTGGCTGGACCTTGGATGTACCCGCTATGCCCAGCATAGGACTCGACTCCTTCGCCTACCGAGTCGGCGGCGGAAACATTGGATTCAATTCTGACTCCTCGACCATCGACTACATAATCCGAGGCGTAATCAATGGGGTTGACTTGTTCGGGACGGGGAATTTCTTGTTTTTGAACTTGGGCTGGTGGAGCCCCTAGTGGGTCAGAAGTTGATGAGGCAATTCCGATGGACTGAACATTGAGCCCTCGCTTAATGAGATCTCCCATTGCGGTGTCAAGGGACGACCCAAAGACAAATCCACTGATGGATTCGCCGTCTTGTCTAAGTGCTTGATACTGAAATGTGGGCATAACTTGTTTTAGGGGTCCATTCCGTTGAGAACTTTAGCTGGTAATTCATGGTACCAAGCCCACATGAGAATTCCTAGCATAATGGCAGAAGTCATAAAGCATCCTAAACATCCTAATCCTCCCATTCGAAGCTTTGCATAGTTCTCGGCGGCTCCCTTTTCTCCTTCGGCGAATTTTCTGGATTGCTCCAGGGCTCCAGCAAAATCTCCCGTTGTTTCGGCAACACTTACCAATGCCGTCATCTCGTCAGAAAAGACTTTGCTCTTCCCAAGAATTTGAGACAATCGTACGTTCTCCTTGATCATGATATTTCCTTCAGACAAAAGATTGAAGTAATGATCGTTAGGCACTGAGCGAGATGCCATTTCCCATGCGTTTGCTGGCGAAGCTCCCGATTTCATCATGTTGCCGAGGGACCAGGAAAATCGTTCAATATTTTCGTGGCGAGCGCGCTTTGAGACAAACGGAAACGTTGCTCCGAGACGGTGCCGAAGTGGCCTGGCTGGGCGAGATTTATAGTAATAATAGAGGCCAATAACAGTCAAGAAGAGAACGAGCGTTGCAATTCCCCATCTTCCTGACAATGCATCACCTAGCCCCCCAAAGGTTTGTTTCGATGCATCTCCCATTCCCATCGCTTTGCCATCCGCTCCGGTTCCACCATTGGAATCTATTCGGTCCCAAGCGTGGAGCATTCCTCGGGTTGCAAGGGTCATTCCAGGAATCGAAAGCAAAGCATTGATGACGACGGCCCATAGCCACCAGTGCCACTTCTTATATCGATGTGCTTGTTCGGCCTGGTTCGCTACAATTTCCAGGGCTTCCGGTAGATTTCCGCTCACCTCTCCAATGCGGACCGTTTCAGTGACCGAACGCGGATAGAGGTCCGGGTACTTAGACATCGCGGTTGCCATTGAACCTCCCTGGGATGTTTGACTGATGATCCAGGCATAGCTTGGGCGAAACCTTTCGAGTGATTGTCCGGCTACGTGATCAAAAGCGGTGTTAGCGGAGTGTCCGGTTCGGAATAGAGCAGCCAGCTGGGAAAAGAGTAAAAAACGGTGTCGGTCGTGGGCAGGTTTTGTATAGATGACGTCATGAGACGACGAGTTTTGGACGGCATTGGGAGTTGGGCCATTCGGTACTTGTCTTTGCGGTATTTGTGGTTGAGGACTCAGTTTTGGTGGGGTGATTTTCGCCGGAGGGTTCACTCGTTGTTGAATAGGAGTTTGCGTTGCCCCGGGAATTGGATTGCCATTTATTCGAACTAGTTCGATCTTACTTCGGCTAAGGATAGAAGCTAATTCCGCTTGATCACCGCACTGCATGCTTCCAGAAACAATTTTGCCGAAAGCATCGCGACCCTCAAATTGGAAGAACGGCATTAACCAAATCATACATGAGATAGGGTAAGAATCTGGGATGCTTCGTGCGTTAAATGCGGGTGCCATCAACGTTTCCATCAAAAATCTTACAGAAGGCATCGAGGGTTGTCGTGTTGGAGGCTTTGATTGCCTCGCCTTGTCTCCAGGACTGATTGCTGATCAATCTGCGGAAGAAGTCACCGAGGAACTCTTTGAAGCAATGGTCGCGCCAGGCGCTTGGGGGATCCCATTCAATTGGCGAGGCTCAGAAGAGGAATACAAAGCTGGTCTCGAAACCATGCGGTCTCAGGTCATCAAGATGCACGATATTGACGTCAAGCGTTGTGCGACATGGATTATGCCCGGTTCCAATGAACTGACGATGGAGCAGAACACGGAATACCATCGAACGAGGCTACAACCCATCGCAAACCTGCTTGAAGATTACGGCATGATCCTTGGATTAGAATTTGTCGGTCCAAAAA
>JAYVHY010000304.1:0-7173 GCA_043770615.1 Armatimonadota bacterium
TAGTTTGCAGAAATCTCGTACTCAAGCGAATCCCTTAGGTGCCACATCTTGCCACCTTCTACTGGTAGGGGGACATCGGTCGAAGGAATTTGGAATTTCTCGACAAACGGTAGCGGTCCCGGATTTGGGCTACCGTATGTCTCGGTGAGGATGCCAACCATGTTGTGGAAATATGTCGTGGTTCTCAATCCCCCGTTCCACCATGTTGAGTACAGTGTGGAGTTTCGCATCGCAGTGCCTGGCTTACCTTCGGCGATCATCCGCTGGTGCATGTGGGTTCCGACTAAATCGGTTCCGATGGCGACCATCGGATCCATGTTGTAGTTGAACGGATTGCGGAATGGTGGGCAGAACATGATCGTGCCAGCAGGTGCGCTTTGGTGGTGATTGTATACAACTTGGGGATACCATTGCGAATACAAAACGCGGTTGATATTCTTGGTCTCAGACATGTTATTGGCATAGAAATCTCGGTTATTGTCGTGACCGCAGTACTTTTGGTACAGGAATGGCAGACCGGCGACGCTTCGCGTTTTCGGATCGGTTTTGCGCATGTACCAATCAGAGATCCAATCATTCCCGTCGGGATTGGCGTGCGCCAACAAGATCACGCAGTCTTTCAGAATCCGTTTTGTTTCGGGATCATCTTGGCTGGTTAGCCGGTAAGCCATTTCGATTAGATGTTGACCAACTAGAACTTCACTGGCATGAAGTCCTCCGTCAATCCAAATCACGGACTTTTGGTTTTTGACAAACTTCTTGGCTTCGTCGTCATTTTTGAAGCTTCTCGCCTGCGCGAGTCGCTCATTTCCTCGGCGAATGTTTTCGAGGTTTTTTCGGTTGCTCGGATCGGTGATGACGCACATGTATTGGTCGCGACCGTCTTCGGTTTTGCCGATGCTCTCAACGGTGAGGCGATCCGATTTGGTTGCCAGTAGCTTCCAGTAGCCGGTTAGCTGAGCGTAGTTTGCCAGGTAGTAGTCTTCGCATACATCATGCCCAAGAAAGTCCTTTGGGGAAGGCACGTTTGACGCCCATGAGAGAGTACTAAGGGCCAATAAGAGTCCGAGGATGCAACGACGCATTTTCAGACTTTACCTTGATGCCTAGCGAAATGGGAAAAGGAAGGAATGGAAAGGACTTGGTTGAGTTGCATTAATGAATATTGTTTATGGGCGAAATTTGGGTGCTACCGGGGCGGTACGGGGGTCGAACGCGGGCGGTACGCGGGAGAGGTTAGGGCGGGGTGTTTCTAAGCGACAAGCGACAAGCGACAAGCGACAAGCGATAAGCGACAAGCGATAAGCGACAAGCGACAAGCGACAAGCGACAAGCGACAAGCGACAAGCGGCTGAAACTTCATTTAGTTCAAACATTGAGCAAAACAGCTCTCGAAGAAAGTGACATCAAATTAGTTTTAGGATTCTCAGGAAGTGTGAATGCGCAATTTTCAAAATCTTGCACGACGACCATTTGGGTGCGAAAAGCGGGGGTGATGAAAAAAGTGGGATAACTGCTATCGGTCCGGTGATAGGTTTGATTCCTTTGCCTTTGCATGCCTCATTATACCATGATTTAGTATATTTTTGTCTACTATTGTGAAACATGGTCAGGTGAGCCTTCGTACGACATCATTCATCCTCCGGCTTCTCGTAGCATTACACAAGATAGCCCTGGAGTGACCAAAAAACAGTTCACGCGAGTGGCTTGGACAGCTTGATCGACTTAAGAGTTTTGGACTTTGATAAGTACGGCGGTCGTAACGACCGGGGTCGCTCTATAGATTCATGGGCAATTGATGGTCGGGCTAAGCGACCTCGGACTTTGGACTGTTTCGATCTATCCTGAGGTCTTCGACTCATTTTTGCCCAGGCTCAATGTGCCCGCGACACCCAGGCTAAGTTACTTGCCCCCTCCGGGGTCGGTCATAGGAGTCAACTTTTCGTTCGGGCGGAGCCAGTACTGCGGCAAGCTGAGCCAGTTCAGGCAAGTGCATATTGTTTGAGCCTGTAAAGAAAGTGCTTATTCCCAGCTTCGCAGACGTAGTAAACAGTGCCACCCCAAGCTAACCTGGCACACGCTAGTGGCTTGGACAGCTTGATCGACTTAAGAGTTTTGGACTTTGATAAGTACGGCGGTCGTAACGACCGGGGTCGCTCTATAGAATCATGGGCAATTGATGGTCGAACTAAGCGACCTCGGACTCTGGACAGTTTCGATCTATCCTGGGGTCTTCGACTCATTTTCGCCAGGGCTCAATGGGTCTGCGACGCCCAGGCTAAGTTACGTGACCCCTCCTGGGTCGGTTTTGGCAGTCAACTTTTCGTTCGTGCGGGGCCAGCGCTAAGGCTCGTCCTCTGAATCCGAGCCCGGAAACCAAATAAATTTTAGAAGTATAACTAAGAGCATCGGAAGATACCAAACATAATATGATGAGGAGGATCTAAACAAGGCTGACTTAACGTGCGGGAACACTATCCATGAATAGATTCCAACAATCAGCAAAATCAGGACCGAAGCCACAATTTTATATACAATTTCAAGCTTGGATGTTTTCTCGTTCAATTTTTCACTGGACGCTACTTGCAGGTATGCCTTTCGGAAAAATCTTTAACCAATCCACTACCCAAGTCGTGGCCTCAAATGGTTTTTTTGTGAATACACCAACCTGGGAGGCTCGTGACTTGTACACTAGGTAACCTAGCATATCGAATCGACCACTTCTGCTACGCCCTGAGCCATAGATTTCAATAGTTCCGACTGATTTCCAGGTTACTCGGCTCCATCCATTGGCTGGCGGACAATTTACCTCAAAATACTTCTTAGTCTCACGCTCGACTTCTTTCCTTATCAGCTCTGCGGTCTTCCCCTTAAGCAAGTGGGGAAGCCTGAGCTCCATCCATTCCTTTGGTGCTCCCGAGGCAGAAATTCTTAGAGTTTTATCACGGAGTACCTCTGCCCTAATGTTAGGACTAACTTTAACCTGTAAGCTTAAGATGATGGAGCAGATCATATCGATACTTATATTAACCTATTCGAAAGCCCCGTCCCAATCAAGTTTCCGTTGCTTGCCCCACGATTCTTTTGGCAAATCGCTTTCCATTGCATCACCCTTAGGAACAATCATCCCTATTATCTTGTCCTTTCCGGGGTAATCGCCTGGAGCCGGACCATGTGTTGGAGTCACAGAGTCGGCCATTACTTGAATTGGAATAAGTATTAGTTTGGAGGCGGCACCTGCAACCGGCCCCGGATCCATGCCATCATGCCATGGCACTGAATCGTCAAGGAGCTCCTTTACATACTTCATCCAATCCACCACCTTCTGGCCCCAACCACCTTCGTTGGGTTCTGGTGGACCCACTGGCGGTGCGGGCGGGATAGGCGAATCTCCTCCGTCAAAGCGATCACTAATCCAATCCCATGCCCTCTGAAATATATTCTTCTTTAATCCCGTAGGATCAGCTCCGGTTATGGGATTTCCGTCACAGTAGAGGTACCAATTCCGACCATCTTTAGCCGTGTCCCGGGTCAGAAATCTGCCCGTGCTCGCATCGTAATACCTGTGACCAAGAAGCTTCAATCCCGAAGCATCTTCCTGATAGCCATAGTCACCGGCATAGCCAAATGGACCACTCCAAGTTCCAGTTGTTGCTACAAGCCCACCGAACGCATCGTATTCCTTCGTTGACGTCGCAACACCTGTGGAAGAGGTTTGAAGTTCGGCGTTCTTTAGTCCAGAGAAATTAAACGTGCTAACCGATCCACGCCGCTCGGAAACTCCCGATGTGTACGCCGCATTCGAATCTCGGATGACCGGAGCCGTCACACAAATTCCATCTCTCACAAACGTATTCGAGGCGGAGTTCTCAATCTTGCTCACCCGCGTATCGAGACCGTTGTATGTGTAGCTGCTTGAGATTCCAGGACCCGAAAGCGAAGTAAGCCTGGATTCGTAGTCATAACTGAGCGTCGTGACGCTTGACCCGTTCGTAACCGAGGTCGTTCGCCCGGCAGCATCGTAGCCATAGCTCTTACTTCCGGCGGTGAGCATCTTGTCGCCGTCGTCGTAAGTGTAGCTTTCGGTCGTACCGTTCAGCGCCTTGGATAGGCGGTTGCCGTTACCGTCGTATGTGTAGGTTGCTGAGTAACTTGGTCTTGCTTCGCTCGTTATTTGCCCGGCCAAATCATAGGAGTATGTCGTAGTGACGCCATCCTTGGTCTTGCTGGTCATTTGGCTTGCCGCGTTGTACGCATAAGACTCAGTCGAGATTACGGCTTGCGTAGCCGAATTTTTTATCGTCCTGGAGGTCAAGCGTCCGTCAATGTCAAACGTCGAAATTTCCTCGGTTCCGTTGGCATTGACTTGCTTGTATCCGCGACCAAGTGAATCGTATTCAATTGCCGTCGTTTCGCCAAAGCGATTGGTCAGACCGGTGTTTCGACCAAAAGCATCGAAACTGTAAGTGGTCGCACCCAGCCCGGATTCGGTCATGCTCGTGCGTGGCCCGGCATCGTTGTAAGCATAGGATTGAGTTCCCTGAGGCGTTATAAGCTGAGTAGCTTGGGACGCGGCGTTTAATGTCCAAGAACTGGTTCCCGTGCTGTCGACCATCGAGGTTCTTTGACCTGCGTTGTCATAAGTAAGCACTGTATCAACACCCGTTGGGTAATCGACCACGGTTTCTAGACCCGCGTCGTTGTAAGCGTAATTCACTACATAACCAATTGGTGAAGTGTATGCAGATGTTTGACCGGTCCCTGAGAAACTCCACTGCTCAACCGCTCCGTCGGGCATGGTGAGCTTTTTAGCTTCGCCCCTGGCCGTGAATTCGTAAGTTCTTGCCTTGCCTCGCCCGTTGGTCACGCCAGTACGCCAACCATTAGAGTTAAACGTGTTCGACTCCGTTTCACCTTTCGGGTTGATCGTGCTCGTGACCCAACCAGCATTGTTGAAAATGACACTAGTAACAAGCCCAAGAGGATCGGTTATCGATTGCACCTGAGAGTTTTCGTTGTAGGAAACCGAATTGTTCGCTCCGCTCGGCGTTGCAAATGCATAGGGTCGAATCCAGTTATCATAAGACGTCGTCCACGTATTACCGGCGACATCCTTAGAAGTTGCTTTTCCACCAAAGTTGTTGTAGGCATATTCGGCATAGACCCCACTTGGAGCAGTCACCTTCGTGACTTGTCCCTTTGCATCATAAGTGGTCGTTTTTACATGTCCCAGCGCATCAGTTCGAGAGATTGGCTGACCATAGCTATCGTAAGTTACGGTTGCAACTGTCTTGCCGAGTGGATTCACTTGCGTCAGGAGGTTGCCATTTGTATCATATGAGGCGGTCGTGACATTGCCAAGCGGGTCAGTCACGGTTAGCGGCTTGCTTTTTGAATTGTAGGTTACCGTTGTCGTCTTGCCAAGTGGGTTTGTAGCGGAAAGCACATTACCTTTTGCGTCGTATGTGTAAGTCCACACTTTGCCCCTCTGATCAGTCTTCGTTAGGATATTGTGATTGGCATCGTAAGTGTAAGCATTGGAGAACCCAGCCGCATCAACCCGACTGGCAAGAAGCCCGGCTGAATAGTTATCCGTCGTGACCTGTCCGCCAGGCAATGTCCTGGAAGTGGCCGAGGCCGTATATGCCCAAGTAGTCGAATGACCCAATGGGTTTGTTGCCGAAGAAACTCGCTCCGACGAGTCGTATGTCCAACTCCAAACTTTGGCGCGAAGATCTGTTTCGGTCAAAATATCATAAGTAGCATTGTAGGTAAAACCCCGGGTATAGGTTTGCCCGTTTACCGGAGGATAGGTAACCGACGTGAGGTTCTTTGAAACATCGTAGCCAAGCGTCCAAACTCGGTTTGTCCAGTCGGTAATCGTCGAGACTTTACCGTTTGTTCCGTAGGCAAATGCCAAAACCCTTCCGTCGGCACTTGTAGCCGAACTAAGTTTGTTGGAGGAATTGTAGGCAACCGTAGTTGCATTTCCGTTTCGATCTTTAGCTTCGGATAACTGACCATCCGTTCGAAATTCGAACTTACTTCCGCTCTTAAACGTTAAGGTCCAAGTGCTGTTGGAGTTTTTGACTAAGGTCTCGAAAACACCAACCGGAGGCGTGAATGTGCCGAGGGTTTCTGTATACGGCACTTCGGTTCCATCTGGCATCTTTATGATTGCCGATGAACCAGCCGTGTAAGTGATGTGGGTTTCGTACGTGCTTGTCCAACCCATTCCGAATAATCCTTCTGTATTATCCTTGCTCGAATGATACAAAGTAGTTCCAATTCTCGAATCACCTCTGGAAGGAGCACTCACGATTGGAAGCGACAAGTGTTGATTTCCGGTATCGGAATTAGCGGTACCACCAGCCCCTCCGGCACCAGCTCCGCCTGCGCTTGCACCACCAGCACCTCCAGCACTTCCACTACCTCCTGATCCGGCACCACCTTCTCCGCCGGCTTCACCTCCGCCGGCACCACCACCACCCGAAGTTTGCACTGCAAACACCATTGGAATTTCAGCAATATTGGCAAACAAGTCACCGTTACCCTCGCTATCTAATCGTTGTTTCAGATGGGCTGCTTCCCGATCTGCTTTCAGTCTTGGAGTCCACCACCTGTTCCGGTTCTCATCCCTCGCTGGTCTATTGCCCTTATAGACTCTCGTTGGCTTTTCGGTAAATTCAGGCGCAGGTAGCCTGAGATGTTGATTTAAGAAACTAGCTCCGCTTATAGCGATGCTATTAACGCCGGCTGCACCGGTGCTATAAATTAGCACCGAACAGAGAGCTGTGGTCAAAAGTCGATACGAAAGTGATGGCGATGGTCGGTTCATGTCTTTACCTGCTACATTTACTATATCAAGTAAATGCCGATTTTTTGCATTAATTTTTGCAATCCATTAATTTAGTTGGCGGAAATTAATGAATGTGCCAATTTCCTATCCGGCAATTGGTAACACTATTTTGGTTAAAAAGCGTCATTCGCTCAGCAATGTTTTGGCGACACCCAGGCTAAGTTACGTGACCCCTCCAGGGTCGGTTTTGGGAGTCAACTGTTTGGTCGTGCGGAGCCAGTACTACGGCAAGTTAAGCCAGCTCAAGCAAATGGACTCGTCGTTTAAGTCTGTCACTGCTTACTACCAGCTTAGCAGACGTCGTAAACAGTGCC
>JAYVHY010000305.1:0-7171 GCA_043770615.1 Armatimonadota bacterium
CTGGCTCACGGTCTTGCAAAGTGCTTTTGTACTACTTGGGTAGAAGAGTATGGTCGAGAATATTGCCTTTCGAAAACTGGAGATTGGCAAACCGAGGACTTTGTTTCCATTGCCAAAACTCAGCAGCAGAACGAATCCTTCGCTGCCGGTACCGCCAATAAGGTTCTTTTCTGCGATACAAATGCCTTCGCCACCAGCGTCTGGCACCGACGCTACATGGGCCATTACGATGAAGAAGTGAATGGTATTGCATCTAAGGACAAAGTTGATCTGTATTTATTGACTCTGCCTGACTTTCCATTTGTACAGGACGGAACCCGCGATGGAGAACATATTCGACACGAAATGCACGAATGGTTTCTTGTTCGGCTGAAGGATCAAACTGCTCCAATTGTTGTTCTATGTGGCAACCATGAAGCAAGAATGAAATTGTCCGTGGATGCAATTCGCAACTATTTTGGCTTGATCTCGACTGTGACCACATGAATCACACTCTCGCCAACATTTTCTAACGTATGAGGTCCTAAAGTTGGGGTCCATCCTGCCTCTCCTGGTTGTCGCTGAACGTCCAAAGTTCGAGAATCCATCAGGACAACGCCGTTTTCGTCTCGCCGAACCATGTCGCTACACGACAAAAAGTAGGTTGCCGCTGGCCATTGGTGGGTATGCAATGCGGTTGTCTCGCCGGGTCGAATGATGGTTTCAAGCACACGAACCGACTCGTTTTCCATCAAGAACCGGTGGTGTTCTGGTGAGGCCGATACGGCGTCCAACTCGGATGGCCAGGTTTTCAATTCATCATTCATGAAGACATTGTGAACCCATTGCCTATATTCATGCTTCCTGCAATAATGGAGTTCTTATGTCAAATGTTGGAACGAAGGACAATCCTTGGAAACTAAAGGCACCTCCAAATACCTCCGAGTATCAGATGTACCGAGACGTTAAGGATGGGCAAGAAGTCATATTCTGCGTGGTAGGTAGCACCACCTTGATCTACAATGCTCAATGCTTAACAGATCTCCACGAAATGCTTAAAGGTCACGGCGACTGGATGGACCTTGGCGGTGCAGACGAGCAGAAAGAAGCTAAACCTGGAACCGTTGAAGCTTGGGGACGGTCGGAATCGAACCCGGTCGGCGGCTGGTATGGTCTCAAAAAGGGACTGAGAGGAAGATTCGGAGTTTATGTTCCACCATTGATGGAAGTTCTTGGATTGGCTGAGTTGAGTCACGAAGCCAAGAACAACAAGATGAGAGCTCTTTAACCGCGGTTCCGTGGGTTAGGTCGATCGAAATGTTAGAGTCGCCGACCCAAAAGAAATTGAATCACCGATTGCTAAGGGAACTTCGGTCTCGACTTTGTTTCCATTCAGGAACGTTCCGTTAGCGCTATTTAAGTCAGTGAGTCTAAATCCACGGTCGTCACTAACGATTTGAGCGTGTGAGCGAGAAACCGTTGAATTGGCGGGAAAGCATATGGAATTGCCGGCTTCCCTTCCAATTGAGTTAACACCTTTCGACAATGGATACTCCTTTGATGCGATGTCTACCAACGCATAGGTTGGTTCGATTGAAAGTTGTGGTTGAGGAGTTTGATCCGAGGAAACTTGCTGAATGCTCTGCATCGGATGAATCTGAGGTTGCGGCATAATCGGTTGTTGAAACGGTGGATTGGGGCTATGTCGGGGGATGCTCCTAACCGCTCCCGCTGAATAAAAAACGAGTTGAGCTTCGCCAAGCTGAATTAAGTCACCATGGTTGAGATTCGCTTGAGTGATTGGGCACCCGTTCACAAATCCCGGAGCATGTTGGCAATCTAAAATAAACTGATTTCCTTGTCGAAAGATGCAAGCATGGACTGGCTCAACACCCTTAAATCCGCGAATTGGGATTTCTACTTCACTTGATCCAATTCTATTAGCCGTATGATCGAGGCTCCAGTCTCTAAACTCTTTTCTGCCATACACAAGTCGAAGTGATCCGGCTCGCGAGTTCTTGTCGGCCCTAGCCATTGTCAGACCAAGGGCAATTCCTGTGAAGATTGCTTCAACCAGGAACGCAGGCACGGCTTTTTCTAGGCTCGTCGTTGCTTTTCCGCTGGCAATGTCACCGAGATTCATCGTGGACATCATGAGTCCCAATGCAAAGATTGATCCAACGATTTTTCCAATGAACGTAAAGATTGCCGCGATCATCGTTGCGTAGAGGGCTCTTGCTATCCGTTGCTTGGTGGGACCAATTGCAAAGGTGATGGAAAACGATAGCGCGAGTGGAACGAGAATGAACCAACACGCTGATCCAACAAATTGTCCGGAGGCTCCCATTGTTTGCATGGACCGGATTCCGATGTAGTCTGATCCTGAGTCCGCAACGCTGTTAGCGATTCCACCAAAGATCATGCCTAAAACTGTAGCCTGAATCACC
This sequence comes from Armatimonadota bacterium, assembly GCA_043770615.1. Taxonomy (GTDB): domain Bacteria; phylum Armatimonadota; class Fimbriimonadia; order Fimbriimonadales; family Fimbriimonadaceae; genus Fimbriimonas. Next base: position 2,427 of record JAYVHY010000305.1, read on the forward strand.
TTTGCCCATGATCGTCTTCCGGCTTCTAAAATGAAGCAAAAGGAACCACACAAGAGGATGCCAAATCCAGCGTGTTGAACGTTGGTCCAAAGCGTCCCAAATGTAAAGTGATTAAGTGGGTCTTCGGGTTTGAGCCAAGGTCGATTGAGTGTTTTAACGTAGGGCGCGGCGAAGAGAAATGATAGGAAGGCAGACAGGGCGCCGGCTATCGGTAACAAGAAGTACTTAAGCCGAACCATCTAGTTTAAATTTTAGGCGAAATCAATGTCTCCATTAGGCAGAACCCCGGTATTTTTACGGAGTTCTTACTAGTCGCCCCCACCACAACCGCCGCAGCCTCCTCCTCCTCCGCCACATCCGCCACCGTCTCCTCCGCTACTGGAGCTTGACGAAGAGTCTCCGCCTCCGCAAGATGATGAACCTGATTGTGGTTGTAATCTCTTCGCTTGCGCTTCGTAACTGCTACCAGACAAAGCTGCAACCCCAAAAAGAGCCATTCCCAGTGCAAGATCATTCGGGTTCGCTCCTCGTCGGTTATAGCCCACACTTCGAAGGCTATTCTGCTTTGCGCGAATAGCCGCGAGGACCCAGTTTCCTTTGCGTGTTCTAAATGGGGTGATTAGTAAAAAGAGGCACGCAACCACGGAAAGGACACAGAATATTTCTAAAAACAGCACGGGTCGATTTCGCTCTATCCCCACACTAATTTTCAATAGCCCATAAATAGGTGCGGATAATGCCACAGACAAGCCAGCGATGGTAGCAATCAGTGCTTGTTTGGGAGCCAAAAGTAGACCTTGGGAGACTAAGTCTTCTCGGATGCTTGAGGTAACGGATTCACATTGAGAACGAACTGTTGGTATAAAAACTCCGTCTCCTCGGCATGCCGCCGAATAGATTGCTGCCTCTAGGGCGTTTACTGGTTGATAAGGTTCGCCGATAACCTGAATTTTCACCTTTTTGGTGTCCAAAGACAATACACCCTTTGCCAAAAGAGTTGTAATCGCGGCATTCACTGCGAGAACCGCTTTCCCGTTCAGAAACGCGATAGAGTAAGGCTGGAGATCGGGTGCTTGGGGAGAAGTTCCTTGGGATGGCAATCGAAGCAAATGACGAGTAATCCAACCTGCGGCGTACATCAGAACAAAAAGCAAAAAGTAGAATTGAAGGAAGTCAGGTCCTCGCATGTCAAGCGGATTACCGACTGCAGACTCGGCGCAACCCACAAGCACCAAAACGCCCGTTGCTAAAGCCAGAGCCTGCGCCACGTTTTTGACTAGAACCTTGGGAATGTAAATCTGATCGTCGCTACGGGCATATGTTGAGGTCTTTCCTTCTTGCCAAATGTCTTGTGGCGGTTTCTCATCAAAAGCTTCTGGGTAGCTTTGATGAGTCATTCTCGTCCAGTCGTCGAACTTCGAGCGTTCTGCCGAACCTCCTTTCGACGGATGATGATGAAAGGGCATTTGAAGCACTTCTGGACAGAAGACCTTCCAATAGTTATAGGAATACGTTAAATGAAGGTGCCAGACTTCATCAACTGTCTGGGATGGTGAAACTGGATGCCCGGCAACTACGGCTAGGTAGCAAAACCGCTTGTATTCTCCGATTGCTCGAGTCGTGAATTCGGCTGTCCAGCCTTGCTGTTCGGCGAGTTTAGCCGAAAAGGGAAAACTAGAGTCTGGATCATCAATGTTGAATTCTTCTAACCGTCTAAGGAGAGCAAGATTCTGTTCCATTTCAATTACAGCTACTTTATCACGAATGAATTGGTTGTGTCTCTTATTGGAACCTTAACAAAAAACCATTTATAAAGACTTGATGAATCTCAACAGAGCTTAATAGCGGATCGAATATCCAGCCGCTAAGAATGGCTCTCGGTCAGGGCCATTCATCGTAAACCCTCCGTGAATATCGAATTGCGTGTTCGAACTCGTGCGATACACAACCCCTGCATGCAAGACATGGGCGGGTGACGTACGAACTGCAAATGATCCCGCGTACTCAAAAAACACACCAGATCGCTCGGACAATGCTTTGCCAAATGAAATCGTTTTTTGAAAAGCAAACACGCGGCCAACAGCGTCGCTTGTATAGAGTCCATAGGCCATTGCCGACACCGCCCACACGTCGGATAATGACCCTCCCCAACAAACCTTCAATTCAGGATCAACTGTTCCTGACGAATATCCACCAACCCTGCTCGGCAACGTTACTGCCGGAATAAGGGCAAACTCATCACCATTTGCAAATGGTCCCAATTGATACTTTGCACCAATGTATGCATCCCCAAATCCACTTGATTTTAAGCCATTGTTGTTGGTCCATCCAAAGTCAGGTAGACCTAGGCGGAGCTCGGATTTTTGTCCGGTGCTTATTCTAAACAGGGTCTCTGGCAAGCCAAGAGAGAAAGACTGGCGAGTCCACTGGTATGTCAGTCCCGTTTCAATCTGCATCCATCGATACGGAACTACCAGCGCCGACTCTGTAAAGTCAGGTCGGTCAGTCACGATTGGTTCCGCTGGCTGGGCTTTGCCTTGCCCCAGTCCCAGACAAGCAGCAATTCCAAGTAGGCAAGCAACTAAAACCTTCATGCCGCAACACCATCTTTAGACTTGTAAATAAACTGAACGTACAGTCCAAAGGCCACGGCAATGACTGCTCCTAAACTAACCCACAATGCTCCAAGTTTATCTACCAAGAGATAGATATTGAGTGCGCCGATCACAAAGCAGATGCTATATCCGACAATTTTTACCCATGTGGCATTGACAAACTCTCCCATCCTCTTGCGGTCGCTCGTGACCATCATCAAAGGAAAAATGGCAAACGGCAACTGCAACGAGAGAACAACCTGGGAGATAACCAGAAGTTGAACCGTGTTTTTGCCACCGCTCAGGTGGATGATGATGATCGCAGGAATAATCGCCAGAGTTCGAGTAATCAAGCGTCGAATCCATGGTTTAATTCGCCACCTCATAAAGCCCTCCATGACAATCTGACCAGCCAGGGTTCCGGTAATAGTTGAGGACTGACCAGATGCCAAGAGTGCAATCGCAAATACTGTGGCGGCACCCGCTCCGAGGCTTGACTTAAGGAGTTGATGTCCTTGTTCTAGTTCTTCTACAACGATTCCGGACTTGTGAAACACCGATGCAGCCAGAATCAAAATGGCGGCATTAACGAAGAACGCCAGACTTAGCGCTATGACCGTGTCAATCGTATTGAATTTGATCGATTCCTTAAGGCTTCCGGCTTCGACTCCAAGCTTTCGAGTCTGTACGATACTAGAGTGTAGATAGAGGTTATGCGGCATTACCGTCGCACCCAGGATGCCGAGTGAGATGATCAGGGCGTCTTTGCCTGGTATTGAAGGTAGAAATGTTCCTTTCAGGGCAGCGGGCCAGTTTGGTTGCGAAACTGCCATTTCGTAGGCAAAGCACATAAACACAGTGGCAACAAGCGTGAAAACAATCGCTTCTATTTTCCGAAAACCGAACTTCATGAAGCCAAGGAGGAGGAGAACATCTAGACCTGTGATCAATACGCCAAGCTCCAGAGGAATACCAAAGAGAAGGTTCAAAGCGACCGCCGACCCAACGACTTCAGCCAAATCACACGCAATAATTGCAATTTCGCATAAAATCCACAAGGCGATGGCCGCTGGACGTTTATAGTAGTCTCGGCTAGCCATCGCAAGGTCTTTCCGAGTGACCAAACCGAGCCTAGCACACAGAATCTGAAGGAACTGAGCCATAAGATTCGAAACGAAAATGACCCAAAGGAGAGCGTAGCCATACTTCGATCCTCCAGCCAAGTCGGTTCCCCAGTTGCCGGGGTCCATGTAGCCGACACTAACGAGGAATGCTGGACCACCAAATGCCAAAAACCTTCTCAACCAGGAACCTTTGGTTGGAACTAGAACACTCTGGTTGACTTCCGAGAGGGAGAGATTGAGTGTTTCGTCTTCTTTCTGTCTTGTACCATCCATCGTTAGCTCTGAAATGTAGCCTTGGCTACATTAAGATATTATAGAGTACCTTTTGCTACAAAGTCAAGCCTATGCTACAATTTAGTGAGAAGCGAAGATGACTCTCGAAAAATCAAAAAGTTTTGTTCAAACCAGGGAAGCTCACCGAACTGAGCTCACCGAGGATTATGTGGAAGTCATCCTTGAGTTGAGCGAGGAAAACGGAGAAGCTCGCTTGGTCGATATTGCCAAGAGGCTCGGTGTAGCCCATCCGACCGTTTCAAAGGCTCTGAAAAAACTAGAAGCTGAAGGCTTTGTTACGCTGAAACCGTACCGGGGTCTCAAGCTGACCGAGCCTGGTACCGAACTAGCCATTCGATGTCGTCAACGACACATGACCGTGGTTGCCTTTTTGCTGGCGCTGGGAGTTGATACGTCAACTGCCGAAATAGAAGCCGAAGGAATCGAACATCATGTTGGAGAATCGACCCTGAATCTCATGGCGAACTTTGCAAATCGATTGTAACCTGATTCTGTTCGTGTTCTTATGTTGGAGCAAGGGAACTAAAAAATGACTTGGCCATACTTGTCTTTGGGAGCATTTCTGACGATTATCGCTATATCAGCGTTGATTGATTTGTATCGAAGGTTTGTCCCAAGGATTCGCCAAGGAATCTCACTTTCTCCCCCAACTCCCAGGCGAGATGCACTTTTTGCAAAGCTCGGAGTTTTGTTGGTGGCTTTCGTGCTGATCGGCGGATACAAGCTCTATTCG
>JAYVHY010000306.1:0-7168 GCA_043770615.1 Armatimonadota bacterium
CCCGCTGATGGCGTGATGGTGTCAACCCCTACCGGTTCTACCGGCTATAACCTTTCGGTTGGCGGTCCAGTCGTCGATCCAACCGTCGAAGCGCTCATATTGGTTGCATTGGCACCGCACACGCTTTCAGCCCGCCCACTTGTCCTTGGTTCAGACAGTGTCGTCCGGTTGACCTTGGAAACCGGTGGAGACGCGGTACTCAGTGGGGATGGACAAACAAGATTGCATCTTCTGCCCAAGGATTATGTAGAAATTAGGCGTTCAGACCGCACAACAAACCTCGTAACCATTCAAAATGAAGACTTCTTGCATAAGCTTCGCGATCGCCTGTTTTGGAGCCAAAGCATCTTAGGAAAAGACATTGAAAGCTGAACCCATTCTCAAGGTTGAAAATCTGAGCGTTTCTTACCGCGTTCAAGGCGGGGAAGTCCGTGCCCTTGATGGCGTTTCCTTGGAAGTCAATAAAGGCGAAATTGTTGCCGTGGTTGGCGAAAGTGGGTGCGGAAAGACCACGCTCGCTAAGGCAGTTCTCGGTCTTCAAAAGACCTCCGGCGGAAGAATCACCCTTCTTGGTAAGGAAGTCACGGGAACAACGAGAGACATGGCAACCAAGGTCGGAATGGTTTGGCAAGATCCATACGCCTCCCTGAACCCTCGGTGGATGATTTCGCGGTCAATGAAGGAACCCGCAGTACTTGCGGGACGTACCACCAACACCGCTCAACTCATTGAGGAAGTTGGCTTAGATTCTCGGTTTTCAGAAAGGTATCCCCACGAACTCAGCGGTGGTCAGCGACAAAGAGTTGCCATTGGTCGAGCGATTGCCCTTCAACCACCCTTAATCATCTGCGATGAGCCAACGTCCGCCCTTGATCTCAGCATCCGTGCCCAAATCCTAAACCTACTGAAAGACATCCGGGAACAGAAAGGATGCGCATTTCTCTATATTTCCCATGACCTCACCACCGTTCGGTTCTTGGCGGACAGGATCATGGTCATGTATATGGGGCGAATTGTGGAATCCGGACCTACCGAAGAAATATTCGCCTATCCAAAACATCCGTACACCAAGGCTTTGTTGGATTCCGCTCCGACCCTTGACAAACTCATGTTTCTGCCCGAACCATTGGAAGGCGAATTGCCAGATCCAAAAGTTCGAATCCAAGGATGCAGATTTGCTTCCCGATGTGTTCGCAAAACTGACCTCTGCATCGAACAGGATCCGCAAGAGACCGTGCTCGATGACCGTGCCTTTTTCTGCCACAATCCTAATTAGGAATGGATACCCCGAACTACGCCCGACAAAATTTTGATCGCGAACTAGCGGAGCTCGAGCATGAGTTGCTGGAGATGGCAAGCGCGGTTGAACGAATGATGGCGGATGCTTCACAGGCTCTGATCAAACTTGATCCGGTTCTTGCCCATAATGCCATTGAGCAAGATGACGCCATTGATCAAATGGAACTTGCGATCGAGTCTCGCTGCATGAAAATTATTGGGTTGCAGAACCCTGCCGGTGCTGACCTCCGCTTAGTTGGAGCATGCCTCAAGATCATTACTGACCTCGAACGGTGTGCAGACCTAGCCGTTGACTTAGCTAAAGCGGCCCTGAAGATTGACAACGAACAAGGGAGAAGTGATATCATCGACCTCGGCAAGTTTGCCACCCTTTGCCGGAAAATGCTCCACGACTCGCTAGAAGCCTATGTAAGGCGCGATCTTGAACGAGTCCAACAAGTTGCCGTCATGGAAAACGAAGCCGACGGCTTGTATCGAGAACTACGTGCCCAAGTGTTTCTGCTCATGAGGCGCGATCCTGACTACGTGGTCGCTCATGGCTGGCTCTTCTTGGCAATCCATCACCTTGAACGAATTGCCGACCACTCGGTCAATATTGCCGAGCGGGTTCACTACATGGTTACGGGTGAACTTGTTCAGATTGCCGGATTTGCAGACAATCCCTAACGCTATTCGGCAGTTCATCAAAGTAGGGAAGTCCTGATTGGGCGCCTAAATGAGCCACCGACATCGATGCGCATCCAACTGCAAATTGAACCGCTTGTGGCAAAGGAGTTTTGTGGGCAATGGCAAACGCAAAAGCGCCGTTAAAACAGTCTCCGGCTCCAACCGTATCCACCACATCCACCATCGGCGCCCTTACATGTCCAGATTCTGATTCGCTTTGATAATAGGCACCCAGCGAGCCTAAAGTTATCACAACATTTGAACAGCCTCTAGCCATGATTTCATCGGCAGCTTGTCGAGCATCGGAGACTGATCGAACCGGAAACCCTACCAGATGGGCGGCTTCATGCTCGTTTGGGGTCAAGTAATCGGCTAAGGCGTAAAGGGATGCAGGAATCGAAATCGCAGGGGCAGGATTAAAGATGACCACGCCCTGGCTTGCCTCTGCTGCCGCACGAACCGTTTCAAGGGGAACCTCGGCTTGCAAAAGTAAGACATGATGCAAGTTTCCATGAGCCACTTTAAAGGCGTATTCATCGCTGAATTGTAAGTTAGCTCCTAAGCAAGCGATGATCATGTTTTGCCCCTCATCATCAAGGGCAATCATTGCGGTGCCGGTCGGAGAGCTCGGATGAAACTCAATATTCTGGCAATCAAGACCTTCTGCTTTCAGTGACTGAATCAGATGATGTCCATTGGCATCATTGCCAACACACGTGCAAAACATGACGTTTGCGCCGAGCCGCCTTGCGGCAACTGCCTGATTTGCGCCCTTACCACCCACAAACAATTGAAGATCCGAGCCACGAATGCTTTCTCCCGCCATGGGAAAACGCTCTACTCGGGAAACTTGGTCGAGTACACTGCTCCCAACAACAAGGATCGAAACGGCTTCCATTCTTGTTTTAGAATACACATGTTAAGCGTCCTGATCGGGGTTATCCTTCAATCTCCTTCATATTTCATCCTCGATGAGACGCAAGGGGAGCCTGCCCCCGTTATCGGCGGAACTCTCATCTACACCCTGGATGTCAAGATCATTGGTCGAAAAGCCAAGGTTCTGCTTGATACCAAGGCAAGAGCTTTGCCTTTCAAAATGGAGCTAGTTTCTCCGCCCAACAGCATTCTCGAATTCGCAATCACCGGAATCGGACGAAAGGGACAACGCGTCGTTGCCGACCCCGAGAATGGAACGGTAGCCTTCATAAAAGTGTTGGAGATAAAGCGAGTCTAATCCATGCGAAGCGAGCTGAAAGAACTGTGGTCTTACCGTGAACTCCTGTATGTCATGGTTCAACGGGACCTCCGCATTAGGTACAAAAACTCGGCGCTTGGTATTGTTTGGTCCTTCCTTAATCCGCTTTTGCAAGTGCTCGTCATGAGCTTTGTGTTTAGCACGTTTTTGAGAATCGATGTACCAAACTACACCGCGTACATGTTGGCGGCTTATCTGCCGTTCATGTTTTTTCAATTCAGCGTTTTGGATTCCGCTCAATCGGTACTCGCTCAAGCACCGCTGATCAAAAAGATCTACTTTCCCCGAGAAATCTTGCCGCTTGCAACGGTGATTGCAAACTTCATTCATTTGATGATCGGCTTTGGCATCTTCTTTGGTCTACTGCTTTTGGTCTATATTCGAGATCCTCGCGTTTTTCCTTTTCAGGCCACAACGATCTATCTGCCGATCTTACTCGTGATCTCGTTCATGTTGGCGACCGGCGCAGCCCTTATCGTAAGCGCCTTAAACACGTTCTATGAGGACGTCAAGTACATTGTTCAAGTCTTGATGTACTTACTGATGTACTTGAGCCCAGTCATCTATTTTGCCGAGATGGTGGCAAATTCAAAACTCAACAAGGATTCGGGATTCCTTCTGTATAAGCTCTACAATTTAAATCCAATTGCCGCCCTATGCACTGGGTTTCGAAAGGCTCTCTTGGCTCCAGTAGATGTTCCGGTCGCAGGAGGAATAGCTAAGGCGGACGTGATGCCGTGGAACTACATTGGATTGAGTGCGATTACCGCAACCATCTTTTTGATTTTTGGATATTGGCTCTTCAACAAACTAAAATGGAAATTTGTGGAGCGACCATGAGTTCAGAGATTGCAATTCGAATCAAAGATCTTCGAAAGGATTTCGCGGTAAGCCACTCCGGCATTGCGTCGATCAAGACTCTTTTGGTCTGGTGGAAAAGGCGATCGCTCGTAAAGCTTGAAGTTTTAAAGGGTATTTCAATCGATGTCAATCGCGGCGAATGTGTGGCAATCGTTGGCAAAAACGGTGCCGGAAAATCGACGCTGCTGTCTTTGCTGGCAAGAATTTACAAGCCCACCTCGGGAACCATCGAAGTGAATGGTCGAGTCGCCCCTCTGCTCGAACTTGGCGCCGGATTCCATCCCGACCTCACCGGTATCGAGAACATCTACTTCAACGCGGTTATCTTGGGACTAAGCCGGGATGAAGTTAAGAAACGTCTTCCGAGCATTGTCGAGTTTAGCGAACTTGGTGACGCAATTGGTGCTCCGGTTCGAACCTATTCGAGCGGAATGATGGCTCGCCTTGGCTTTTCTATTGCCGTCCATGTTGACGCCGAGATTTTGATTGTCGATGAAGTCCTTGCCGTCGGCGATCAGCACTTTGAGCAAAAGTGCCTGAAACGAGTTGGAGAATTCCGGGATCAAGGGGGAACCATCCTGCTGGTATCTCACCAACTTAAGACGGTTAGCGAGTTTGCCGATCGCTGTATTTGGCTTGCGGATGGTTTGGTTAAGATGACAGGAACCCCCGAAGAGGTCATTGAGACCTATGTTCGAAAGGGATAACTTGATCTTGCCTGGCGAGTAAGACTCGCCAAAATATCCGAACTTTTTCTCGACCCGACTTTGAAAAAGGCGAAAGTAGCAATCCCGCGATGAGTCTCAAAATGGCTCCAGTTCGATTCATTATCCAGCATGCATTTGCGGCACCACTACCAGAATGGATGCGAAAATACAGTTCCTTGCTTAAGTTATAGCGGGCAACTGCTTTCCACCGAGAGTCGACACTTGAAGAACCTAATTCGTGGATTACCTTGGCTTCGCGAACATAAACAATTTTTCCAAGACTTGCCAGCCGGTCGCACAATTCCGTATCTTCACAGTATAAAAAGAATCGTTCATCAAACCGCTGTCCAAGGCTCGCCCGAACCATGAGACATGCACCCATGACCTGATCAACTTCAGAAAGGGAAGTGCCTTGCACAAGTCCGGTTCGCCAATAGCCTTTTCCAAACTTTCGAGCTATAGCGTCCAAAAACGTCTGTTCTAAGAACACCTTGCCCAAAGTCAATCTGGCTGCCACCGATTCCTGCAGGGATCCATCAATGTTCAAAAGCATCGGTCCAGTTGCTACCACCGATTCATCGGTGAATACTTCCATTAACTGCTCAATCGCATTTGCCTGAACATAGGCATCCGAATTGAGGAGCAGCACAAGATTTCCGACGGCAAGATCTAACCCGATGTTGTTCGCCTTTCCAAACCCAAAGTTTTGGTCATTTTCGACCAGCTTTGCCGCCGGGAACTCGGCTTTGACCATTTCTGCAGACCCATCGGATGAGGCATTATCCACAACAATGATTTCGTCCCGATTCATATCGAGACACGATAGACACTTGCGAAGCTTCTCCTTCGTATTGAAGCTGACAATAACGATGCTTAAGGTTAGCGACATTTGTTCCAACGATGCTACAATAGCAGATTCATGGCAAATCAAATTCAAGTTACCAAAGAAGGCTATGAGAAACTCAAAAAAGAGCTTGAGGAACTTCAAGGCCCGACGAGAATGAGGGTTGCCGAGGCGATCCGAGAAGCGAAATCTCATGGTGACCTTCGAGAAAATGCAGCGTATCACGAAGCAAAACTCAATCAAACAAGGCTAGAAAGCCGTATAAGCGAACTCGAAAAAGCAGTTTTACACGCCAGGATTATTGAAAGGAACGATGTTGAGACCGGTTTTGCCCAATTGGGCTCGATTGTTTCGATGCTGGACATAGAGTTTGACGAAGAAATAACTCTGACTCTCGTCGGATCTTTTGAAGCCGATGCGTCCAAGGACTATGTATCCATCAGTTCGCCGTTAGGTGATGGGCTCGTCGGCAAAGGAGTTGGCGAAACAATTGAGGTAATTGCTCCAGCTGGAACGTCCAAATATAAGATTCTCAAGATTGAAGGTTAAGATGAAACGTTCGTTCGCGGTCCTAGGAGTAATTTGTTCAGTTTTCTCGATTTCTGGCTGCTCTCAGGTTGATGCCCCCGAAGAAATTCCGTCGGTAAATAAGAACTTAAGCGTTCTCGTTCCGGAATACACCGAAGTCAGCAAAGTGCGATTGACCAATGGACGGAGGTTTGTTTCGCTCGGTGATACCGAGGACAAAGCCTTTTCTATATTCCCGCGACCAAGCCGAGGATTCACGCTCCAAGACGAGACCATTCCCGGCTTGCCCGTTGACTTTAAATCAAAAGGGTGGGAAAGCAATTCAGAAGGATTTGGGATCATTTTGCACGATGACAAAGTGGTCCTCGCCATGCGGCAATACGAGGCTATTGAGGCCGACGAGTTTGCCGGCATCCTGGCAGCGCTCCAGGCAATCAACGGAATAGATCGCTTTCAATCGGTAACCCAAGACAAGGTCGAATATTGGTTTATTAAGTCAGGGTTGGATGTGCTTTCGATTTCGAGAGTTCCAAGTGCCAAAAAGCGGTACCAAGTCACTACGACGATTGGCAATGAGCACGTCATGGATTCCCTTGGGATTTTGAAAGGGGTTAAAAAGACCGATACTCAACCAACTTTTGAGAAACATGCTCTCTAGCGCGATCGTTATTCCGGCAAGGATGGGAAGCACTCGATTCCCAGGGAAGCCTCTAGTTGACCTATGCGGAAAGCCAATGATCCAGTGGGTCTATGAGCGATCGGTGGCATCTGGTGTTGGCACCCAGGTCATTGTTGCCACTCCCGACGAGGAGATCATCGAAGCTTGCCTTCGGTTTGGTGCACCCTCCGTTCTGACCAGAATGGATCACCCCACTGGCACCGACCGAATCGCAGAGGTTGCTGAAAAAGTCCAGGCTGACGTCTACATTAACGTTCAAGGAGATGAACCTCTCATCGACATCGAGACAATTCAGTCAATTATTCAGCCTTTCTCGGATGCCGGCGTAC
>JAYVHY010000307.1:0-7168 GCA_043770615.1 Armatimonadota bacterium
CCCGAAGGTTCTGATCGAAATCGATACTAAAGAGGATTTTTTTGCATGACTGGCACTGCAAAAATGCCTCGGATTGCTTCATTCCCTTCGCACTCAACGCACGATATGGTACCACTTTCTGGTTCTATTTGCGTTCCCGATATCGCTCCATATTGTCCACAAAAAGGAACTGGTGGGCTACTCCCGCGAGTTCGCCGAAGCGGTCTTGAAGGTGCCCAGACACTACTTCATATTTTGTGTCGGTTAAGTTGGTTCCAACCCATTCTGGAAAGTAAAGCCGGGTTAAGACTTGCCAGATATGAGTATCGACCGGCACTGCTTCACCGAAATCAAATGCATAAAGGCAGATACAGTCGGCGAGTTTTTTTCCAACCCCAGGCAACCTGATAAGTTCTTTTCGAGCGACTTGGTAAGTTCCTTTACCGAGTTCATCGAGGTACTTTTCGGCTCCATTGGCCAATAGGATTTGGGCGACTTTCGGGATTGTAGCTCCGCGATAGCCAAATCCTTGATCCCTTAATTGTTGTTCGGTCGCTTCGGATAGCAGTTCGATGGTTGGAAAGCCACCTACTCCATAACCCGCCAATGACCACACCATCTTGGTTATGCGATTGACATGGTTACAACTTGAACAGAGGAAGCTAAAGAGTACTTCGGTTTTGCAGCTTGGGCGCATCATTCTCAAGCCCTCCCGATTCGCTAAAAAGGGTTCGATTTCGGAACCTCGCTGTACTAGCTCGGCCTTCAATTTCTGCTGATCCTGGTCAAGGCGAAAGAGGAATTCAAACGCGATCTGCGGCTGATTGCTGGAAACCTCGAACGTTGTATCGCTTAATTGGACAATGTCATAGTGGTCGGCACCATCATTGGCCTGCCAGCCGCCATCGATTTCCTTCCAGCGAAACATCTGACCGCTATTAGCGATTCGTGACAGGTTAACGGGCGAGTCCTCAATCGTCTGTAGATAAAGGTGCACTAAAGCGTGCCCTCAGGCAACATTCCGAGGAAGTCTTCTTCCGACAGCACGGTTACTCCAAGTTGCTCGGCTTTCACTAATTTTGAACCCGCCCCCGGGCCCGCGACCACGTAGTTTGTCTTTGCCGACACCGAGCCTGCCGCCTTGCCCCCCATTTTCATAACCGTGGCCTCAGCATCTTCACGAGTGAACTTTTCTAACTTGCCAGTAAAGACAAACGTTTGTCCTTCAAAGATATCGCTCACCGGGGCTTCGGCTTCCACGGGTGCAACGCCTGCAGCCAATAGTTCATCGATAACTCGAAGATTGTCTTCATCTTCAAACCAAAGCTCAATCGAGCTAGCAGTCTTTCCTCCAATGCCCTCCAATTGAATTAGGTCATCATTTTTCGCTTGTTTTAGTTTATCAAGTGTCCCAAAGGAACGGGCTAGATCTTGGGCACCGCGCTCGCCAACGTCCGTAATACCGAGAGCAAACAAAAGGCGCGGGAGGGGTCGGGTCTTTGACTCATCAATTGCGGCAAGCAAGTTTTCGACTGATTGATCTCCCATGCGATCCATTACTAACATTTCCGCTTTCTTCTCATGAAGGCGATAAATCGATGCAATATCAGTTAGATAGCCAATTTCGAGAAGTCGATCAATCTGTTTTTCGCCTAGCCCCTCGATATCCATCATCTTACGACCAACAAAGTGCTTGAGGGCAGAGCTAACTTGAGCCGGACATCCCTTGGAGTTAGGGCACTTCAAAAACACCAGTCCTTCTTGTTTAACCAAGGGTGTTTCGCAAGCAGGGCATACTATTGGCGGAACCGTTTTGGGTGCATCAGCTGGTCTTTTATCAAGAACTGGTCCTACAACTTCAGGAATCACGTCACCTGCCCGCTGGACAATGACAGTGTCACCTTCTCTCACATCCTTTCGCTCTAGGTCATCGAAGTTGTGAAGCGTCGCCCGACTTACTGTTACACCCCCAACGAATACCGGCTCAAGATCGGCAACTGGCGTGATGTTTCCGGTTCGCCCAACTTGAACAAAGATGCTATTGAGCTTGGTAAAAGCCTGCTCGGCGGGGAATTTATAAGCAATCGCCCACCGAGGTCCGCGCGCCGTGTTGCCAAGGTCAGACTGCATTGCTTTACTGTTAACTTTTAGGACTACGCCATCGATACCGAACGGCAGAGTTGGTCTTGCTTTGCCGATTTTATCGACAAACTGGATGATTCCTTCGATACCAGATGAGACACTCACTTCGGGGCGAATGGCAAAGCCAAGATCCCTTAAGTAAGCCAGAGCGGTGGATTGTTTTTCGACAAGATCAGTCGGTGGGAGCCCAATCTCAACTGCACCTACCCCGTAGGCGAAGAAATTGAGTTTTCGTTCTGCCGTCAACCGACTATCCAATTGGCGAAGACCGCCACTTGCGGCATTGCGAGGGTTTACGAACATCTGGTCGCCTTTTGCTTGTTTCTCCAAGTTCAATTGGTCAAAAACGGACTTGAGCATCACCACTTCACCTCTCACTTCCATTCGACCTGGCAAGGCTTCTCTAAGTCGTAAAGGGATGCCGCGAATGGTTCGAGCATTGGCGGTTACATTTTCACCGGTGGTTCCGTCTCCGCGAGTCGTAGCCGTAACGAGAACTCCGTCTTCGTAGGTAAGAGACATCGATGCCCCGTCAAATTTCATTTCGGCAAAGTACTCGACTTCAGTAGAAATTCCGAGGAACCGTTTGATTCGTTCATCAAATTGGTTGAGTTCTTCGGCATTGAATGCGTTGTCGAGGCTCAGCATCGGAACTAAATGCTTGTGCTGGGTAAATCCCGATATTGGAAGGGTTCCAACCCGTTGGGTAGGACTATCTGGAGTTTTAAGTTCGGTATGAGCTGATTCTAATTCGACCAGTTCTCGAAAGAGGAGATCGAAAGTCGTGTCAGAAATTTCAGGAGAATCCAGAACGTAGTATCGGTAATTGTGATGCTCTAGCGTTTGCCGAAGTTCGGCTGCACGGGCAACTGGATCCATATTCCTAGCTTACTCAACCTAGTCTTTATGGGCCAAAGCGAAAACCTTGGATTGCACAAAAATTGGAACTTGGAATCGGACTGCAAGGGCAATTGCGTCAGACGGTCGCGAGTCAATCACGATTTCCTCGTCCTCTAGCCTCAGCACAACTTTGGCGTAATAGATGTCCCGGTAGAGATCATCGATAACCACTCGTTCCATCGTTGCACCTAACTTCTCAATCGTTGTTTTGAGAAGGTCGTGAGTCATTGGTCGGTCCGGTGTTTCTTGTTCCAGAGGATCAAGAATGGCTTTTGCTTCCGGAAAGCCGATACTGATTGGAAGCCGTTTTTCACCGTCAGTCAAGAAAATGAATCGGTGTGGATGTCGATCAACATCCATTTCGTAAATGCCTTCGATCTGGACTTCGACCGGCTCCATGTCATCGAATACAGCGTTAGCAAACTCTTCTTCGGGGAAAAAGGCAGGCGGCTGATTTAGCCTCTCATCCATTGAACCTTCAAATTCTTCAGACATTCTTTCTCTCCCTTTCTTGCTACTTCCTATTTTATGCCTTTTTTGGGCTGAGAGTATTACCTAAATCAAAAACTAGCCGCTCAATTGTATCCATTGTACTAAACGATGTTCCCAGTCCCTTGATCGCAGCATCGGCTTTGGCAACCTCTTCCATTGCTTCTACGATCTGACCGAGGGAAAGATTTTGTGCTGAACGCATGACTGCGCCTTGGACAAATGGGCGCTCAGAGCCTAGGTTCGGTTTGGCGGGAAACAGGGCCTTGACGTTGGCAGGAGCGGAGTCGGGTCGGCAACCATTTTCAATACAAATACGACCTTGAAAGAGGAACTTTAGTTGCCGAGAGATGAGAGGAAAAAGCTGCGAAAACGCAACATCTTCAATTTTGCCCTTGCTTCCAAGGATGATTTGTAGTTGCTTCAGGGACTCCTGAATATTCCCGGAAACAAGCGCATCAATCATTCGCCAAATATTCCAGTCTCGAGAGGCGACAACAACCGTTTTGATGGTGTGTTCGGAAATGGTTTCCTCGTCGCTGTACAGTAAAACCTTTTCAAGCTCTTCCATCGCATAGGAGTAGCTCCCGCCCGTCATTTCAACGAACATCTCTAGAGTTCTGGGTTGAATCTTGCGACCTTTCTTGAGAATATCTTGCCGAACCATGTCTGACGTCTTTTTGGGATCAGCATCAAACTTACCGACAGTTCCGCCAACTGACGTGACCAGCTTTTCTAGTGACAGCTTCTTCGATCCTCCGCTTTGTCGCTGGTCATCTGTGCCTTCATTCGAGTGGACAAAGATTAGAAGTGCCGATTCAGGTAGCGACTGTAGAGAAACGAGAGAAATGTCTTCGACCTTCAGTTTTTGGGCTGATCGAATGACTACGACTCTTTTTGGTGCGAGGAATGGAAAGGTCCCGACTGAAGACAACCAATCGTTGGAGGAGCTTCCATCAGCAAAAAACTCTTCTAAGTCGTAGTCGTCTTTCTGCAACCCTGCTTCAGATATAAGGTCATCCAATGCCGCGCGAAGCAAAACCGGTTCGCTGCCGGAGATAAGCACGACTTTGCTACTGATTGCTTTTTGGATATTGAAACTCATCGGGACTTCTGCATCTTCGACAACAGACCCTTAAAGTTTTGCACGGATTCACGGGTTGCGAGTACGTCTGGCAACGAAATTTCGGATGGTCCAAACATCAAATTCGTAAATTCAATGCCTATTTTCTTCGCATGGTCTCCTAACTCGCCTAATTGATCTGAGACCCGTGCTAAGTATTCACTGGTGGTTTCACTTAATAGTCTCCGCTGCCCGGTGAATTTCCAAATCATGCCAATAAACGCAACGTATTCGGAGTCTAGCTCTGATCGAATAGCTTTGGAAGACTTTGGTAGGTTTCGAATTCTGATGAATGCCCCAATACCAACTATTACGGCCAATACAATCAGCACATTAATGCCTAGCCCAATGATCCTGAGAATGCCGTTGTAATCGGTTGGCTTATTTTCTTTTCTTCCACCACCTGGAACAACTTCAGCACCCTCCGTTGCATCAAACACGACCCACCCAATGTCTTCAAAATATAGTTCTGCCCAGGCATGGCGATCGCTTTCCAAAAGCAACTGAGTTCCGCTAGAATTCATATTTTTTGAATCTGGCAAATAGCCGATCACGTAACGTGCGGGAATCTTAACACTCCGAGCCATTTGAACCATTGAAGAGGCAAAAAGGTCGCAATACCCTTGATGGCTCTCAAATAATGCAAATTGAACGGGGTCTCGACCATCTGGGGTTGGACTTGAATTCGTGTTGTATTTGATCTGCTTGGAAATTTCTTCCTTAATTGCCTCTGCCTTTTCGAAGTCACTGGAGATTCCACGAGAAATCGTTTTTGCCAGCGACACCACTTCTTGGTCAATGGAATCAGTACTTGTATAAGAGAACAAACGCGAGTCTAATTTAGCGGGAACCTTCGATAACTTGGTTGGTTGATCAACGCTATCGTACAGGACTTTAGCTTCGTACTTGTTTGGTACCCTTAATGTGATGCCGTATTCAGATTTGTCGTTATCATTTGATCCTTGGAACGACGGATCGTTTCCGGCTTGAGGAACTTCCCGAGTTGGAAATAATGACCGAACATTGAGAATGAGCGAGTGATATTCGTCGGAGAATTGGCTCGGCTTCTTATTAGGAAGTCTTAATCTGTTTGCCAGATCTGGAGGCGTTTCTCCAACAACTTTGCCTGATATTCGATCAAACAAATTTGGTCCCTTTGTATCCGTAATTGCCCATTCCGAACCGTTCCAATAATTAAAAATGCCGGTTCGCAAATAGAGTGGAACGTTGCCAGAGACTTCAAAATAGGGTGTGTCACTTAATCTAACTGGGCCGGTACCTACTTTACTAACTGTTGGTATTGCCTGATTGTTTGAAGGTGGCGTATTCGTTCTCAGTTTTGGAGCTCGAATTGAAACGAACCCGCTAAGCGGCTTAGCTGTCGCTTGAATGACAGGAGCACCAACAATGCTTAGCCCTACGATAGCCAAAGCACTCCAAAGTGCCCATTCGGCTCCGGCCGCCCATCGCCAAGGACCTTCGCGTAAAGCAATCGACTGCTCTGAAGGGTTCATTTGAAACCCGCGTCCAAGGGAGAAAAATCCTGATTGAATGGCGCGATCTTGCATATCGCGACCATGGGCTCTCGCAAAAAGAGTCGCGAAGCAAATTAGAAACAAGAAAAACAAAAATACCACGGCCTTAAATGTGTCGTAGCAGCCAACAAACCCAAATAGCGCAAGAGCAGGAATAGATTGGAATATTAAGGTTCCATCTCTCCATGCGAAAAATGAGCCAAGAATAGTCATCCAGAGGAGCCAGGACGATGGAGTCAATTCTATGGGAAATGTATCTTCGGGAAAAACGGCAACGTTCAATTGACGGGCAGCAAAAACGGCGAACCATGCGACTATGCAGTACAGGTATCCATCGGCTTTCGCAAATTTGAGTTTTCCGGCATACATTCGAGTCAGATAGCTGATACCAATACCTAAAGTGACTCCGATAACGCCAACAATCGAGACCATGTTGGTTACAACGGCTTGTCCGCATGAATAAACCGCCAAAGAACTACTTAACCAACAAAGCAGATAATCGATCCAATTTGCTCGGCTCGTATCGTTCCAAGCGTTTGATTTCAAGCAAATACCTCTGGCATTTGAAGCACCATTGCACCTGCTTGACGATAGCTTTCGTTCATTGAAGCAGCATTGTCATAAGCTCGGCCACCATCAAACGATGTTGCGTCGTAGGTCAAAACAACGACTGGGTGCTTTCCTCGTATTGCATCAAGAGCCCTTAGCAAGCTGCTATCATCGATTGAAACCATTACATAGAATGTGGTGCCCGAATCAACTTGTTTGGAAGCTTCGACTAAGTCATCCCCAATTTTAGTAAGACTATCTCCCATCATAGTCCCGAGCATTAAAGCTATATCTTCCTTTCGCTCAGACTCACCGCGAACTTTTGAATCTCCCTCCAACAATGGAAAACTTATCC
This sequence comes from Armatimonadota bacterium, assembly GCA_043770615.1. Taxonomy (GTDB): domain Bacteria; phylum Armatimonadota; class Fimbriimonadia; order Fimbriimonadales; family Fimbriimonadaceae; genus Fimbriimonas. The sequence goes on from JAYVHY010000307.1 coordinate 7,073, forward strand.
GTACACCTTGCCGAAGCAACAGTTCAGATAAGTACAACGCATGACCAGCCATGGCATCAAGGCTCGTCATATCTCCCTTTCCGACATCGCTCCCTT
>JAYVHY010000308.1:0-17285 GCA_043770615.1 Armatimonadota bacterium
ACGAGCAAGAGTGGGATTGAAATCATTACTGCCTCGATGTGAATCCTATCATGATTTGCCGCGAACTACGGAAACCAGGATAGAAGTTGTTGTTTGCAAGGTTCATCAGACTTATTTCTAGGCTGTTTCCTGATTGCAATGACAACGAATAATGGACGTCTAAACTTGTGCCAGGGTTTGCTCTAGTCACATATCCGCCCGGAGGCAATCCCGCATTATTCAAGTTTTGAACAACTTGAGTTCGTGCCCCCACATAGCGAGCAGACAGGGCGATTGTTGAATTTCGCGATGACCAATCGAACGAAGCCGAGGCTTCGAATCGAGGGATATTCGGCAATTCCGTAACTTTCACAATCTCTGGTGCTCCCTGGGTTAGTGACCTAAGTTCTCCAGCGTATGTTCCAGATGACGTTTGAGCAGTAGCCGAAAGCCTCAGGTTCATCGAGTTTGATAGGTTCACGGTGTCTTCAATTCCAACTCCCGTAACCTGTCCTCGAGTAACCCGGGTTAGATTCAATTGGCTACTCGTTTGGGGGTCGGTTCCAATAAAAGCCTGGTTGGTGAAGTTGTTCTGAAAAGCACTTAGGACCATTGACCCGGCTAGCGGTACCGCAACGTAAGCATTTGACATTCGGCTGTTAAGGGCGGGTAGTGCTACTTCTCGATTGAATTCGAGAGCCGAGCCGGTTAAACGGTCCAGGGAATTAGTCCCCAAGGAACTCACCATATCATTGATGGGTCCTAGGTTCGTTTGCACTCGGTTGATACCTGGCTTCACGCCAAATTTAATGTATCGATCACCGATCGTATGGATTGCAACTTGGGCCATGATTCCGCCCTGGCTAACACCTCGCGAGCTTGTATAGATTCCTCCACTGGTGAGGCTAATGTTCTTATTCAACAGCTGTCGATTGACCAAATAGCCGTTGTACATGTTCGTCGTTCCCTGAGGAAAGAGAGCTTCCAACGGTTCGATGCCGGGATTCGCGACGGATTGTTTTGAAACTTTGCTGTACCCCGCGCCACCCATCCACTGACCTGAATCGTAGCGCCCCTCATAAATGTATTGGTGCATTCGATTGTCAGTAGCAAATGGGCCAGCAAACACTGACCGGACACTGCTAAATTCTTGGCGATAATTTGCGTGAAACGTGAAATCGCCCATTCGTCGTTGAAGACCAAACATCGAATGTCTGAAATCAAGACGAGAGTCAGGAGTTGAAGGAAGGATAAGCGAAGCTAGTGCCACACCGGGACGATCGCTTTGTAAAGCCCGATAGTTGCCGGCAAAAATTCCAAGCGGGCTGTCAACCGCAAAATTGAACTTTACGAGTTGTTGAAGCGCGCTGCCACCAACAACTTGACTCAACAATCCCGCATCAAAGGCAGTATTTGCGTCAGAGCCAACTGTTTGTCCGGAGGCAAGCAAAGCGGCATCCTGAGTTCCAACCGACAAACTTGAATTTGATTCATTGTGAAATTTTGAATCCATGACGAGTGGTGCGCCTTGCCGATATCCTTGCCACATAAATCGCTCACCTTCGCGCAAATGGGCTTGCTTCATGTTCCACTGAGCTAGACCCAACAAACCGTAGGGCTCATTGGGAGCCATGAATAGTGCTTGACCGAACTTGGCTTTCGCGGGATCAAATTGCTTTCGAGCCAAGTCAATTTCCCCGGAAATAACTCGTCCTCTTGCCGATTTATCCCCCAGTTTAAACGCCGAATTAACCGAAAGTTTGGCAATCCCAAGATTGCCTAGTTCCTTTGCTGCAAGACCACCGTTGAGCCAAGGGATAGGAGATTCTTGATCGGCAAACGATGCGTCGTCGAAAGCTTTCGCGGCATCGCCAAACTTGCCCATGACAAAAAGATCGTTCCCGCGTTTCCCGTCGGCAGCACCTTTACTTGACATATCAAATTCAATTGGCTTTAGCGTATGTGATTGAACTTGCTTGATTGCAGCATAAATTCCACTGAGCGCGATGACATCCATATTTTTCGCAGGTTACCTAGGATTCCGAGCGAATGGTTTATCGGATCGCGGTGACGGACCCGAGTTGGTGCAAGCAAAGGTAACGCTGCACGGGAATATTCACGGATATAATCTAGTCCAATGCTGGACTTACGTTTGATGTCAGGAAAACAAGAATTAGAGTTGACACCAGATAAGTTTGGATACCTGACTGACTCATCCGACCTTTTAGACTCTCCCCATTCTGCACTTGAGCGACTAGTAACGGATGGATACATTTATATCCCGGGATTTCATCTTCAGGAATCGGTTAATGCAGCTCGGATAGCGATGCTTGAAGCCTTAAGTAAGGAAGGTGCATTGAATCGAGAGTTTCCTTTAGAATTGGGAGTTTCTATTCCCGGGGCCTCTTCGGTTTTTCGTCCAGACATAGGGCATTCCCAAGCAATACAAGAACTGGTTTATAGCAATCGCACGATGAGGTGGTTCGACCAAATGTTTGGTGAACCTGCCCTGCACTACACCTACACATGGCTCCGAGTTATCGGAAAAGGACAAGGCACCTGGCCCCATTGCGATATTGTTTATATGGGGCGTGGAACTCGCAAACTCTATACGATGTGGACTCCGCTCGGTAACATTCCGCTCGAGGTAGGTGGGTTAATTGTCCTTGAAAATTCTCATCGTCAAACAGAGCTTCAACAAACTTACGGTCAACTTGACGTTGACGCCATGTGCACGAATCAACCCGAAATGAACGAAGTCGAAGCTCATGGATTCCATGAGTCGGGAGCCATTGAAATCAACCCGGTTGACCTCAGGAATCGACTCGGTGGACGCTGGTTAACTGCCAAGGAATTCAAAATGGGAGATGCTTTGATCTTTGGGATGGATACTGTTCATGCGAGCCTCGATAACCAAACCGACTTCATCAGACTTTCGTCCGACACGCGATATCAACGAGCATCGGATCCGGTGGACGACCGATGGATTGGCGAAGCACTTGGCCACAAATCAGAGAAGCGAGAAACTATTTGTTGATTTCAGTTAGTCATTACTTCGACCAACAATTCGTAGATCCCAACTTCTTTTCATTTCAGTTCGCTTTCCGGCTAGGCGAGTGACCACTTTCGTTTTTTCGGAAGCAACAACTGTCCCAAAGAAGAAGTCGCCCTTTTCGTAGTCAAACGACGAACCGTCGTCCTCGTAAATCGTACCTTCGTATGGTCCATCTCCGTAACAATTGATTCCGTACCGACCCTTAGAATCAGCTCGTGCCGACTTCTCGTTTGTCTGCACAAATGTTCCTCCCCGAACGTAAAGGGGGATCTCATTGAGTTTCGGTGTGATCACCAATTGGTTGAGGGATCCTACGTATTTATTCGTGGCGTATTCATACCACTTACCTTTAGGGAACCGTACTTTCCGAGATTTCTCACCACTAAACATTGGAGCAAAGAGCATGTTATCGCCGATCATGTATTGGTCGGTTTCTTGACCACCATCAACTAAACACATGGGACGGACCGGAGGGATGCCGTCCAAATTATATTGAGCAAACGAGGCATATAGGTATGGAACCAGAGACTCCCTAAGTTTCATCGCCGCCATCACTTCCTTTTCAACTTTAGGATAGCTCCAAGGCTTCTTACCACTATCCCACGCGTTCAATTGGGCAATTGGCGAGAGACATGCTGATTGCATTCGTCGCACCCATTCTTCATCGGTATCGGCACTACGAATTTCGGCGCACCAGTTAACTCCCGCCAATGAACTATTAATGGAGGCCGCAACATATTGGCGGTGATCATAAGAATCACTATAAATTGCGAAAGGCAATCGGGTCGCCGCACCATTAGATCCCCTGACTAAACCAAATGTCCTGGTGTTCTTTGCCCGAAACATCTCATCGAATGTCTTTTGCCACAGAACACCGTAGATCTGTCTCATCTGTAGTCCATCCAATCCTGAAGGAAAAGTAGCATGGTCTGGCCATAGCCAAAAATCAAACCCATCCACTTCGTCGATTTTGTAGCCGCTCACACCAAGGTTCAAATGATGTTGGGTATGGAACTTCTGTACAATTTTCGCCGCTTCAGGAGCAAATATGTCGGGAGCAGCCCCGAGCCAAACCGTGTGAGATCCGAAGTGCTTACCTAGGCGAGAAAAAAGATCAGTCTTCGGAGCAACGTAGGGATTTTCCCAAAGGTTGACGTGAACCCCTTTGTCGGTCATCTGTTTCACAAAACCAGCGGGGTCTGGAAATCGAGTTGGACTCCACTCCATGGAACCTGGATATGACCGCGACTGCCAACCCGGTTCGAGCCCGATAACATCGAGCGGATAGCCCCGCTTATCAAACTCATTAACTTCATCCAAAACTTGCTGAGCCGTAGCCAACGATGGGGTTCGATGCCAAAAGCCTAGTGCCCAGATTGGCGGCATGGCTCCTCCACCACAATACAAGTTGTAGCGCTGGAGTGCTTCCATCGCAGACGGTCCTGACATAATTGAAACCTCTAGACCAGGAGCCTGAACGCTGGCTTCAACGCATCCGCTATCGGGTTGAGCGTCCCACTTTCTGTCCGTGTTTCGATCTCGGAAGGCTGGGATTTTTGGATCGTTGAGCCTATTGCCTACCCCAACATACACATTGATTGGGCGTGAAGTATTGAAGAAAACGACATAGCCTAGACTGCTGATGTACATGGGAGTAGGAGCATGCAGGCGGTCCTTCCCTTCCGAATAATGGTCAACTTGCAAATGGTATACGCCACCTCGCCGATCCATGCCCGACATTTGCAATCCGAGCCCATAAATCTTCTCACCTGGTTGGAGAGGAATTTTGATGGACGAATAGTCCCGTGACTTACCTACTATCACTTCCGAAAGTCCAAATGGCAATTTACCGTTTCTCAAAAGTGCCAGGCGATCTTTTCGTGGTTTGGATCCAGATGCGTCCGTCAGAGTTGGGGCATCTCGCTTGCCAATTTGAGTAGTCCAAACCCCGGGCAGTTGTGAAGTCCAGTTAGGATTGACTGATTTCCCAACGGATTGAGCGGCTAGGAGAGAAAGAGCAAAGATCATGGTAATCCCAAATTCCTTTGAACTCTACCCCTGAAATTCAAATAGGTAATTGAGCAATTGCTCAATTACCTATTTTTGTTTTGATTCGCCGAAAAGTTATGCAGCGAGGCGACGCTCGCCAAACACAGTTGGCTTCTCGGCTTGATAGAACGGCGGTTTTGCGGATCCAAAGATTTTAGAGACGAATAATCGCCAAAGCTGAAAATGCGCCCCCCCTCCAAATGAACTCGTGACGCGTGAGTCAATACTCACTTGCTTGTTTCTGTCAGGCCAAATTAAGCAACAAGCTTCTTGACACACTCAATGACGCGATCAGCTTTAAATGGCTTGACAATAAAGTCCTTAGCTCCTGCTCTTAACGCCTCAATTACCATGCTTTGCTGACCCATGGCTGAACACATGACAATGACTGCACCCGGATTTTTTGCTTTGATCGCTTTCGTAGCCGTAATTCCGTCCATGACAGGCATGGTGATATCCATGATGACTAGGTCAGGACTGTGCGCATCATATTGATCGATTGCCTCTTGGCCGTTGCTTGCTTCGTAAACCGCATATTGATTCTCAATCAATATGCCGCGAAGCATCGCTCGCATAAACTTTGCATCGTCTGTAACTAGAATTTTTTTTGACATATTCACCCAAATAGGCGTACCAAGACCCGAATCCTATCATCGAGAAACTTGATGCACCTTAAGTCCACAGAATTAATAGTCGGTAACACCGCTGACCATCCTTAAGAATAGGAGGAATAATCGTAAGAATCCGCGCAAAATTAGCAGGCTATCTTCGGCGTGTCGAACTTTTCCACAGGCGCATGAATACGAAAAGAAAGATCGTGATCGCCAACAGGAACACGTACGCATAGATGTGAACAGACACAATTACATCTAGATCGGAAGGAATGCTTGAGCCGTCCAAAGGATCCAACCGTGGTTTCCGAACCGAAAAATAGGACATCACGAGCGTGAATCCCTCATAACCTAAAAGCCACGGAAGTACTTGGCGGAAATACATTGGAACCTACAATCCAGCAAGAGAATTAACAATGTCCCATTCCGCTTTCGTGACCGGCATAACACTAAGTCTTTGCCCTTTCCGTACCACAAACATCTCCTCCAAACCCGGAATAGTTCTCAATTCTGACAGGGTAATCACTCGATTGAACTTATTAACAAACTCAACATCCCGCAACAACCAACGTGTCCCATCTTTGGGAGCCTTTTCATCGTAGTAGTCGCTGAGAGGATCGAATTGAGTGGGATCCGGGTAAGCATCCCCACAAATGCGCATGGTTCCGACAATACCAGTCGGATCAGCAATTGAGTGATAGAAAAATGCCATATCGCCATCCGCCATCGAATCCCGAAAGAAGTTCCGAACGGTATAGTTGCGGCAACCTTCCCACATGGCCGGCTTCCCTGCCCTCGCCAAGTCATCAATCGAGTACGTTTCGGGTTCAGACTTAAACAACCAATAGTTCATATTGCTTAGTTTGGCACTTCTTCGGACCCATGAACATGGTCGTTAGTTAAGCGGAAACAAAATACTCATCGAGCCTCTTGCACTGACTCATCATTGGGTCCGAATAGATATCAAGAGCCCGCACCAAGGCACTCGCAGTATCGATCGCCGTTACGCAAGGAACACCAGTTTCGATACACGCTCGACGTATTTTTGCCGCTTCACTTTCGCTGGTCTCCGTAAGGCTAGCCGTGTTGATCATCATGCTGACCCCACCTTCCATAATCAAGTCAAGCAAATTTGGCGAACCCGCTTGAATCTTGTTAATACTCTCGCAGGCAATACCCTTTGATTGAAGAAACGCTGCAGTACCAGGGGTCGCAACGACTTTTCGACCGCTCGCCATCAGTCGGCGCCCGATGTCTACCGCCTGTTCCTTATCTTGATCTCGAACCGTAACACAAACCGCTCCAGTACCTTTAAAGTTGATCCCGGCCGCCAAAAGAGCCTTGTAAAGAGCGGCCTCATATGTCGAATCCACGCCCATGATCTCACCCGTTGACTTCATTTCTGGTCCAAGACTCGGTTCGACTTTCCTTAGCTTTTGGAATGAGAAGACCGGTGCCTTCACCGCGTATACTGGCGAAACTCCCACGGTTGCTCGCTGACTAGACACATCTTGGATCAATCCTTTGTAAATCGGTGCGTGCTTGACTCCCTTTTTTCCTTTGTATGGTGTTCCGCCGGGTTCCGACATCGACCAAAGTCCAGTCGTATATCCAAGATCCTTAAGCTTTTCGCCCATCATGCAACGGGTCGCCAAATCAACCATCGGAATTCCCGTTACCTTGCTCAGAAACGGCACGGTTCGGCTAGCGCGAGGATTCACTTCCAAAATGTAAGAGACTCCATCGACGATAACAAACTGAATGTTGACCAATCCTTTCGCGTTCAGAGCTCGACCAATAGCAATACCCATTCGGCACATGTCAGTGACTTCTTGGGCACTAATCGCCACCGGAGGGTAAATCGCCATCGAGTCGCCACTGTGGACTCCGGCCCGTTCAATGTGCTCCATAATTCCCGGAATCAACACATCATCACCGTCACAAATTAAGTCGACTTCTGCTTCCTTGCCCAAGAGGTATTTGTCAACCAAAACCGGTTGCCCAGGATTCGCGGCTTCGGCTTCCATATAGAAACCCTTCAGATGCTCTTCGCTAAACACGATCTCCATTGCCCGTCCACCAAGGACAAAGCTAGGTCGAACGAGTACTGGGTAGCCAACTTCCTCTGCCACAATTCGAGCTTCCGCAAGAGACCGAACCGCCTTTCCTTTCGGACGTTGAAATCCAAGTTTTTCCAGTAAAGCATCAAAGAGTTCGCGGTCTTCGGCTTCGGCAATCGCTTCTGGAGTTGTGCCAAGAACCTTTACGCCCCTATCTTGTAGCCCTTGAGCAAGGTTGATCGCCGTTTGCCCACCAAACTGGCATACAACCCCTATTGGCTCTTCATGGCTAATGACGTCCATCACGTCCTCCAGAGTCACCGGTTCAAAGTAAAGTCCGTTTGAAGTGTCAAAGTCCGTGGAAACTGTTTCTGGGTTGTTATTAACGAGGATCGCTCGGTAGCCCATGTCCCTAAGGGACCACACGCAATGAACACAAGAATAGTCGAATTCAATGCCTTGACCGATACGAATCGGTCCTGAGCCAAGTACGAGAACCGTTTCACCCATCAAAACGTGAGTTTACCGGAACCGGTGTGGCACTGATACGGGCTTTCGAGCTTCAGCGATGGAAAAGACCTTATCAGTGTGACAATACACTGATGTTGATGGTCTTCAATCGATCCTTATTCACATATCGTTTCCACGCCTAAACAACTCGAATCTCGATCTCTTTCAGCCTTCCAGCTTCTACAACGGTATCCAACCAAAGCACTCCATCCACAATCTTGTGCTCCGCTCCGGTAACCGCAAACTCAGTTCCCCATAAACCATCCACTGAAACCCGGGTCTTCCGCTTCATTGCTTCCGTTGGGTTATCCAGGACTATCTTAGCGTACTGGAGGTTGATATCGAATTCCAAGCAGTCGATCTTTGCTCCATCAGCCTCAACCATAAGATTCAGATGGCGTACGATAATCCGCCGCCCCACACCATCCCAAGGCTCAAGCCTGAGCATCGTCATTCCGTCTTTAGGATATGACTCAAAGTGAACGCCAACCGGCACGAAACCGCGGTCTAACGATGATAGCAAGTAACCAGTAGAATAACGCAGGTAATCAGCCAGCGCAAAGCCAATATCACCGGTGTAAGGGACCACACCACGCTCGCTCGATCCCAAATCGGGACAAAATCCCATACTAGCGGCTCCATCCTCGCGTACGAGGCTCCAAGGAGCCAAGAATCCCGCCGTAGCGAGCCTCAAGCCCGCCTCATCAAGCCTAGTATAGTCTCGCTTGAGCCAAGTCGTCATCGCCAGCGAAGATGCAACCGACGTATAGGAGGGATAAACCTCGGCAAAATCGGGCAAGTATGGATGAAACTCGTAATCAACGGTTGGTCGCGGTTCAGATCCAAATGACCACCAATTCGGCGATGCCGACTTATGCGACAGGCATAACTGCTCAACCGAACCAGTTGCGCTCATCGAATCTTCAAGTTCCGCGAGCTTGCTCACTTCTTCTAAGGTTGTGAGCGAGAAATGACGCCCATTCCAAAACGGTAATCGAGACCGATCCAGCAAACCCTTCCGAAGCGTTCGCCATTCCTCAAATTGGTAGAGCTCTCCCGCACCATATAGCGCTTGAGCAACAAATCCTTCTCGATCAGCAAACTTCAGTAGCCCACGAACCAACTCGTGAGCAAGTTCAATATAGACCTCACGTTTTCGAGTTAACTTTGCATTAGTTGCGAGGTCAGCGCAGGACAAATAGAACTTCGCGGCAAAGACATAAAGCTGGGATCGGCTCGCATCCATCGCAATCGAGTTCTTCCAAGGAGGACAAATTGCCCCAAACGTTCCTTGCCCCGGTTTGTGAAACCGCTTAAGCAAGAACTTTTCGACGTAATCATCAATGACTTTAACTTCGTCCGGATCAAAATAGACCCGATTCTTTTCCACCAAGAAAGTCGCATCCGCCAAACTCGATGCAATGCACCAAGCGTTTTCGAACTCAGCAATCTGTCGTGGCTCATCACTAAAGTCCATCGGAAGAATTCCGTACTCAAACGGCCCTTCTTTCGCTACCTGATTTTTGCAAATCCACGATGCCCGCTTGGTCGCCAAATCCCTGATTGGTTCCACGATCATCAGGTGCGCCCATGACTCCCGCCCGTCCATGTCCTTGACGATAATCCGATTCTGACCTGCCCTTGCCGAGCGGATAGTTACGGTTCCCCCAAATTCATCGGATTCCGAATCCAATTCAGCCGCTTCATCGTCCGAGCTAAATTCGGTAGGTCTGGTGCCCGACACTTCGATGGTTGCGGTTGCATCGAGCGGAATGACACAGCCTGGAATCGGACGAAATGTTGGCACACCGTATTCCGTCAGAGCCATCGGAATGTCATAACCGTGCTTTGCCAAAAGAGGTGCGAAACAGATTTGAAACGTCTTCTCCTCTTTCGGCTCCATGATCAACGTTGTGTGATCATAAAACCACTCACCCCAATCTTCTCGGTCAATTGTCGCCCGAGAGTGGATATAGACAATCGGAAACCCTTGCCACCCCATAGTTGTTCGAAGTGACATTGGCGAACTATGAATGAACTCCCAACTTGTATCCTTTCCCGGAAAGATCAGTAACCCAGGAGGGTCGCCACAAACTTTCTTGGCGACAACGTAGCTTCCTGCCCCGCCCACATGCTTTTGCACTATCGTACGCTCGGTCAAGAGGGCATTCATTCCTTCGTCTGAAATTGGAAACCCTTCCAACAGAGTCTGCATTGCAAGCGGAAAACCAAGTTCCCCAATTTCGACACTACTTCGACTCTTGTTCTTGATGGTAATGTCCCAAAGAATTACCCCCGGTCGTTCCGAGTCCTCATAAAACTTCCCTTTGACCGACAACTCGCTAAGGAGGGCGAACTCATAATCGATTTCGACTTGACCGTCTCCAATAATAGGCTCACCGCCAGTATTCCGACTGACGATCCACGGTTCTTCTGGTCCCGTGCGAGTACCAAGGAGAATGGAACCCGGAACGTATTCTTCCGTTGTTTCGTCGCCCATCATGATTGGGCCGGCAATAAATTGCTGGTCTCCGCCGAAAGGACTTCCTCCCTCATTCACCCAAAGGCTCGTCATCCGTCCGGCTGGTCCAAAGCTCAAACTTATTGATGACGTGCTCAATTCGGCCGTATCAAATCCGAATTCAAAGTCATCCATTGGCTAACATTATAGTGAAATAGGGTAACAAACGCACTGGTGTTAGAGCGACTTGCGGTAATTGGTTTCGGAGATTTTGCGTCGGCGTCATACGTCGCAGCTTCAATTGCCAATTTTTACGGCGAAAGAGAGATCGAGATTTACACGTGGGACGAGAACAAAGAACGATGTGACGCCATGTGCCGTGTCCTCCGAATCTTCCTCCGAACCAAGCAAATCCGTCACAGAGTTTACAGTATCGAGTCACGATCAACTGTCCTCAATGGTGCTCACGGATTAGTCAATTGTAGCGGCTTTCCGATGGGTGGATTACAGCTGGACATACCCATGTTCGATGTTATGACTAATCATTGGTGGGAGTCGCTTCCCGAAGAAACATCCGCAATCGACGCCAAGAAGTTTCAGATTCTTCGGTGGATCAACAAAGAGGAATATCCTTCGGTCTTCCTGCATGAAAACCGCGAATCACCGTTGGTCAAATGGCTAAATAGCCTCTAGACTTCAACTGGCTCGGTAGCCATTGCTCGGATCGATGCTTGTTGAGCAACCCTTCCCGCAATTTCCCTGAAAGCCGCTGCCTGCAACGTCTCCGGATGACTGACCACCGAAGGAATTCCCTCATCTCCTGATCTCGATACAATCGGATCAAACGGAATAGATCCCAAATACGGAACCGAGATATGAGTTGCAAGCTCATCCCCCGTCATCCCAAAAAACATCTTCTTTCGCTCACCAGAAATTGGATCCTCGTATTCACCCATGTTTTCAATCACCCCAAGGATCGGTGAATTCAACCGTCGAAACAGCTGGACCGCTTTGCCAGCAATATTGGCTGCCACGTTGTGTGGAGTGGAAACAATAACGACGCCAGTCAAGGGCACTAACTGAGCCAAAGACATCGGCGCATCACCTGTGCCCGGGGGAAGGTCAACCAACAAATAGTCCAATTCTCCCCATTCAACGTCCTGAAGAAGCTGCTTTACTGTCGCCGCGACCATAGGTCCACGCCACAAAACCGCGCTGTCTTCGTCCAACAGGTATCCCAACGACATGGTTTGAACTCCATACTTCAAAATTGGGATGATCTTTTGTCCCTCGGTAAACGGCTTATCGTGCTGAGCGCCCAACATCAGCGGAATTGATGGGCCGTAAACATCGGCATCAAGGATTCCAACCTTTGCTCCAGTCATCGACAATGCCATTGCCAAGTTAACCGTGACGGTTGACTTCCCAACTCCACCTTTGCCACTAGCTACCGCAATAACGTGTTTAACCCCAGTGATCAAATCTTCCGGTTTTTGATTGCGAGTCCGTACGGTAGCTGTCATCTCAATTTCAACCGTTTCGACACCCTCAAGAGCCAGAACACAATCTTCAGCTTGAGACTTTAACTGCTCCTTAACTGGACACGCCGGAGTTGTCAAGTCGATCTGAAACGAGACTTTTGGCAGTTCAATAACGACGTTCTTAACGAATCCCAGCGCGACGATGTCTCGATGCAAGTCAGGATCCATAACGGACTTCAGGGCTTCAAGAACATCTACTTCAGTAATCGTCATTGGCAACCTAAAGGGTACCCCCTCAGCTATAGCAACCGGGGTTCTCAGACGGTGCTATACGCTTTTCGATATCCTGTATGAATCTAAAACGGGATACAGAACCGCACCCATGAAAATCACAATCGGAATGCCAATTGGTGCTCCAATCAAGCAGCAAACCAGGCTAAAGACTCCAGCCCGAACCCATAGCTTGCTGGCTCTTTCATGAGTTAATCGCCAAACCATTGGCGAATTCATCGTCCAGGGAACTCGTATTCCAATAAATGGATTGGGTTCAATTCCTTTCATAGCAAAACCGATAACGATTAGGAGTCCAGACAGGAGCAATGGTATGGTCTTAGGAATTGAATCGTATCTTCCCGACAAGATGAGATGATGAATGACTAGAAACATCGAAACAATTAAGCCGGCAACAATATTGAGTCCCTTTATCGCGTTTTGTTTCAGGCGCTTTCCACTCACAATTCCAATCAAGCCAAATACTGCGCTTAAAGCAAGCATGAATAGAGGGACAAAAAGGAGAGCCTCCCACTTGCTTCCGTAGCGATCTGGCTGACCGTTCAGTCCCCAATGCATTGGAACTGAGTTTGGCAAAGTTCGACTGTGGAAGAGGCTAATCGCTCCTGCAATTAAGGCACCCAAGAAGAAAATGGTTCCGCCGAAATATCTCACTCTAACCTAATGTACAACTCATGCACAATTCAGGTTTCAAGAACTTACTTATGATTGAATCCCCGCAGATCACTTGGCATGATTCCTAGTATTTCCTTAAAGGCATCTCGAAGAGCCTGAGGCGCGCCAAAACCAGACTTCGTAGCCACAGAATCTACGGACAACTTTGTCGAGATCAATAACTCGATGGCATATGCGGTTCGGCATCGCTCAACAAACGACTGAAACTTCAAACCTGAGTACTGCTTAAAAACCCTCGAAAAATGATGTCCAGAATAACCAACAATATTGGCAGCTTCCGGTACTGGCCAATACCGAGATGGATCTTTTCGAACCATTTTTAAGAGAGGAAGCATGGTTTCTGGAAAGTGGTGATCGATGGGGCAAAGATCAATTTGATCCTTTTGAGACATCATTTGACCGATTGTTGAATACAGAATTCCAATCATGAGAAGCTCGAAGTTCTTATTCGGCTCAGCAATCATTTCTTCGAGCAACTTGATCGAGTGATTATGTAATGGAAAAACACTCTGTGAACTCAGATACCGCTTTGACTTTTCAAAGCTGGCGGAGAGCTTTGGCAAAGACGAAGCCTTCCAAAGAACGATGATGGAATCGTGACTGCCTTTGGTCACTCTCATCCTTATCGAGCGGGATCGACATAGAAAAATCGTGTCGGCTGGGACCACAAATGGGTTGGCGTGATCGTCCGACATAAACAAAGTCGTGCCTCGCTTCTTGAAGACCAGAGCCCAAGTTTCAGTGCCAAGATCGGTCATTCCGTCCATTGTTTCCGCTACATCCTGTGCGAAATTTAAAACCTTAAAACAACCCGTTGAATTTGGGTAATAAGTCTCCTGAAACAGCTGTTTAGCTGGTTCAGATTCAAAGCTGACCGAGAAATCTTTCTTGGTGATGGTTGGACGAATGGCAGTAATGAGACTTTTCCTATTAGTTGTTTGAAAATGGTTGTACCATGAATTGAGGTAGAACACTAGGAGTGCGTGAATCATTTAGTGTCGCAATTGTTGGTGCGACAGGCGCTGTAGGCGGAGAATTCTTAAGACTATTTGAGCAAAGGGATTTTCCAATAAGCTCCCTAACATTGCTAGCAAGCGAAAGATCGGTTGGAAAACAACTCGAATTTGCCGGTAAATCAATCGAAATCCAAGAAGCAAAACCTGGTGCTTTTACTGGGGTAGATGTTGCATTCTTTTCGGCAGGTGCTTCTCGATCAAAAGCTCTCGTACCTGATGCGATTGCGGCTGGCGCACTCGTCATTGATAACTCGAGCGCGTTCCGAATGGATCCCTCTGTCCCACTGATTGTTCCCGAAGTCAATTCGGGTTCATATAGCAAGGAAAATCGACTATTTAGTGTAGGAAACTGCACGGCGATCCTCCTTTGTGTTGCAATCAATCCTTTGAGAAAATTGGGCAAACTCAATCGAATCATCGTAAGCACCTACCAAAGTGCGAGCGGCGGCGGAGCGGGAATGATGCGCCAGTTAGAAGCTGAGACTAAAGCAATCGTCTGTAACGAAGAGTTACCGCCGACTTCCCTTTCTCAAACATATGGATTTAACCTTTTCAGTCACAATACAAGTGTCGGAGATTCTGGATACAACGAAGAAGAACTAAAAGTCATGGAAGAAACCAAGAAAATCCTTGGCGATCCAGACCTAAAAATCAATGTAACCTGCATCCGAGTCCCTATCCTTCGCGCTCATACCGAAACAGTTACGCTCGAATTTGACGGACCAGCCCCATCGGTTGAAGCCGCCCGAGAAGCCCTAGCAAATGCTCCAGGCGTTAAACTTATTGACGATCGAGAAGCAAACCACTTTCCAACTCCGCTAGAAGCAAGCGGAAAGGACGAGATACTAGTAGGAAGAATCCGACAAGACTTAAGTAATCCAAATGCCCTGTGTTTGATGCTGAGTGGAGATCAACTTCTCAAAGGCGCTGCCCTTAATGCAGTCCAAATCGCTGAGCTCGTGCTTGGCATCTAAACAGAAAACCTAATGGCAAAACCCACCAAAGACGCGTCGAGATTACTCTTCAAAGCTGCGCACGACCTTTTCAAAGATGAGGACGAGCGCGAAGAGTTTCTTGACGCCATGTTGGCGGGTGAAGCCAAAGAACAAGCTCTGATCATCTTAATCGATCGCCCGGAAATTAAGTCTTTCCCCAGAGATCGCAAACTTGGCTGGCAACCGCCATTTGTTGAACGCATCAGCGATAGTACGTTCAAAGCGCAAAAACATCCCTTGTACTTCAAAGGGGCATATTACTCTCTCGATTTTTCTTCAGTTTTCGCAGCATCTGCCATGCTCGCAATCGAAACGCCCCCAAAACGAATTCTGGACATGTGCTCGTCACCCGGTGGCAAAGCAATTTTTGCTTACCGGGCGTTCAAACCGGACCTTCTTCTCTGCAACGAGATCATGAAGAAGCGAATAACCACTCTCATCGGCAACCTCCACCGATGCAAAGTCGAATCTAGCTACGTTTGGTCCTCCGATCCCTCAGTTTATGCCCGCAAGTACAAGGAATACTTCGACCTAATCATCTGCGATGCTCCGTGCTCCGGTCAATCCCTGATGGCAAAAGGAGACGAAGCCCCCGATGCTTTCGTGCCAAACATGATCGACATGAATGTCGGGCGACAACGAAGAATTCTTGGAAATTCTTACCATTGCTTATCAAAGGGTGGACATCTCCTTTACACCACTTGCACATTCAGCCCCAAAGAAAATGAGCGAGTCGTAGAGTGGTTCATCCGAACTCATCCAGACATGGAAGTTGTCGAAGTGAAGCTTCTCGAAGAATTCAAGTCACCCTACGAAGACTTCCCGTCCTACCGTCTCTATCCACATCAGGGACTGGGCGCCGGAGCCTTTGCCTGCCTCATGAGAAAGAAAGGCGAAGTGCCAGCGACTGATCCATTTAAGGGCGACATCCCGTACCTTTGGAAGTTTGGTGACGAATTCATCAAACCATTAACGCCTATCGAAAAAGCGGCGCTCAAACAAGCCGAGGAAGACGCTAAGCCTAAACCACCAGTCAAACTTTCTGCCCGCCAGATTGTGAAAAAGATGAACATGGACAAAGTTCGTCCACCCCAAGTCAAGAAGCCACGCAAGCGACGGAAGTAACCACTCGTCACTCCCGAACGATCATCGTCCCCGAGCACCTGTTGGTCGACCACCAGCCAGTTACCTCTTTTTCCGAAGAGAGGTCGGTGAGCGATTTCCCTTGAAAATTTTCGAAACAGCGAGCGAACCGGGAGAGTAGTTAAAGACTTCTGAACTTACCTAAGCCTTCTCGTCCTTCATTACTCTTTAATGATCATCGTCCTGGAACATTCATTCACTCCGTCATACTTCGAAATTGCCTTAGCCAAGATATCCCTTTTTTTGAAGAGGGATCGGCGAGCTAAAACCACAGTGATATTCGAAACAGCGAGCGTGCCGTGGGAGTAAATTGAACCCTATCACTCCCGAACAATCATAGTTCCAGATCCTTCATTCGTAAAAATCTCCTGCAAGATCGCGTCCGCCTTAATCCCACTAATTACATGAACCTGCCCAACGCCGCCCTGCAGCGCCCTAACTGCATTTGACAGCTTAGGAATCATGCCGCCCGATATCGACAGATCAGAAACTAATTTCTCCGTCTCAGCAACGGTCAGAACGCTAATCAACGAACCTGGGTCATTCAAATCACTCATCACACCATCAACACCCGTCAACTGAATCAGCTTGCTCGCACCCATCGCAATCGCCAGTTCAGCCGCCAAGGTATCGGCATTGATGTTCAAAATATTTCCGTCTCCATCGGAGACTAGAGAGGCAATAATCGGAACGGAATCTAACGCTAAAAGACATTCCAGAGCCTCCGTATTCACCCCATCCACATCGGCAACATAGCCAAAGTCGACTTCCCTTTCTTCGCCAACTCGGTCATCGTGAATCAACACCGGAGGCCTGCGGTGCGCCTTAATCAAACCAAAGTCAGCCCCACTAATCCCGAAGGCAGAAATTCCGAGCGCATTCATCGACGCTACCAAGTCCGAATTTAAGACTCCAGCAAATGACATCTTGGCGACTTCAATCATTTCCTCACTTGTGAC
>JAYVHY010000309.1:0-3225 GCA_043770615.1 Armatimonadota bacterium
ATCTCGACCAGAATTCTTAACCGCACTTCTGATCTGACTTGGTAGTTTGAAAGGTCTGGCTGCAAGGCCAGCGGCGATACTAGCAGTCACTAGTGGAGCAGTAAACGATGTCCCAGACCAAACCGCTGTTCCCCCGTCATGCCATGCACTTAATATGCCAGTTGCTGGTGCGGAAACCATTGACTTTGAGTCCCAGTTACTAAACGGAGCCTTACTATTATCGGGAAGTAGTCCAGCACAACAAATAACGCTTGAGTATCCAGCAGGGTAAAGGGTCATTTTCGCGCCATTGTTGCCAATTGGAGAGACAATCACACTGCCAGAGTCACTAACCCAATCAAGAAATTCCGAAAAGCCTGCAAGTTGATTTGGAGACCCGAGGCTAACATTGACGACTTTTGCGCCGTTTTCAACACAAAAGACGACTCCCTTGATCACCGACCACGAAGTCGCGATACCATCACTATCGGCGGACTTTGCAATGACGAGTCTAGTATTCGGAACGATTTGCAGAATGATTCCTGCAATCATGGTCCCGTGCCCGGCACCTTCATCAAACTGTCCATTTAGATTTGTGTCTAAGTTCGTCGGTACGTCATCAATGGTAAACGCACCTGGAACAAAACTCGCCCCAGCAACCACATTCTTACGAATGGAAGGTTGAAACCGAGAAACTCCCGTATCGACTATTCCCACCCTTATGGGCATAAGCCTTCTAGTGACACCGGAAAGATTTATTTGTCTCCAGATATCTGTGTTTTGTCCGAAAGTTGATGCTCTATCGTAAATTGCCGCGACAGAACTACCATGACTACTTTGGTTCTCTGGTGCCTCGAATTCATCTTCCTCTTCAACCCAAACTATTCGGAGATCACTACCAAGTAACGTTTCCAGTGCTTCCATGTTTGCTGGGGAAACCTCGAATCGTACAAATGGGGAATTTCCAGCTTGGTCAACTCCGAGAATTTGTGGATAGTCAACAACAATCGCAGATATTTGCCCTGTATCAACAACTCGGGCAATGACTCCGTTGGCCATTGCAACGCTGATCGAGGCCAAAAGAACACCTAAAGTAACGAGCAATCGAGATAAATTTTTCATTTTGAATAGCCTCCAAACATAACGAGAGATCCCCAATAGGCGGGATGAGAAAATCTTGCTTTTAAGTCACTCCTTGCTTTACTTAGTGAAGCACTGACTGAATTCCCTTCCTTAAGTTTTTGATAGAATGATGCGAATCCAAACTCGGCTGCCTGATCATTGAGGGGCCATAGGGAACCAATAACAACTTCACTCCTCCTAGCCAGAAAGGCCCGAGCAAGTCCTTGAGGTTCCCAACCAGCGGGTTGTCCCATTGAGGCGGAGTCGCACGACGCCAAGGTTGCAATTCTAGTTTGAAAAGATGATCGCGCGATGTCGCATGCCAACAAGTGTCCATCCTGAAGTTGAATGCTCGAGAACATAGGGTTTTCATGATCATAACGACCATGTGCCGCTACATGAATCAAGTCGAACGACACTTGGTCGACCGACTTCAAAATCTCTTCAACCGTCGAATAAATTTTTGCCTTCGGAAACAACTTGCGGATTTTGGCGACCTCACTATCAATATGAGGGAGCTCTTTACGCGAATAATACCAAATGGCTACTTTGGGGTCAGAACCAAGGACACATTGTCCA
Source organism: Armatimonadota bacterium (assembly GCA_043770615.1). Taxonomy (GTDB): domain Bacteria; phylum Armatimonadota; class Fimbriimonadia; order Fimbriimonadales; family Fimbriimonadaceae; genus Fimbriimonas. The sequence continues at coordinate 1,681 of JAYVHY010000309.1, forward strand.
GGAGAAATACCCGCGAACGGTCGCAGGTGCAACACGGGCTCATCAGAAGTTAACAAGGGCCAAGGAATTTGGTAGGCAACGTCTTCTAGGGAAAGATTGAGCAAATGGTCGGCAGAAATCAGAGAGCTCACTTGTAGCTCTTCGATCAACATTTTTAGCCCTTTCGTCAATCGTGCTTCATCAGACTTCAATCCAGAAAGCGGCGCTATGAGTTCAAAGTGAATCCATCGAAGACGTTTAATGAGTTCATCCTTGGTGACGGCAATCTGAACGCTCTTTGATCCGGACAACCATGCCGAACTTTCAGGAAGAAATACAAACGTATTCATAGGTGATCGTTCAACGATGTTTTCATTGACCATCTCTTTATTTACACGACTTAACCCAATTTTCTCCAAATATTCTCGGATAATTGAAGGTTTATTCCAAACACCTTTTCCAAGTAACCTTAGCGGCCCTCCCGGAAGCTGGTCTCCACCTTCCGCTGTAACTTCCTTCCGAATTTGACCAAGGATATGCTGTGCCGATTCGGAGAACGTTCCTGAATCCGCCAGAAGAAACTCGTCGAGAAGTGTGATTGATCGTAAATCAGAAATAACATGAAGTGCTTCGCGAGCAGACGAAGGTGTACCTTTCGCGATGAGGTGATTCAGGTAAGAACGAATGCTTACAAGGCACGGTTCAACTAGGCTTGTTCGAGCAGTAACGGAAGAAAGCCTTGCACGATAGGCAAGAATTTTTGCGACCATCTTTCGATATTCTCTAATTGCTGCTTCGGGGGAGGACTGACCATCAGCCTTGATCGCATGTATTCGCCAAGCTTCATTCAAAAAGCCAAACCGACGAATTAGCTTTTCAGCTTCCTTCAAGAGAAGGTCATGGTCTTTGGTAATTGATGCTAAATCTAACAATGCTCCGACCAAAAAGTGATGCATTCGACGAACTCGAAGGTCGTGAATGGTTGATATCAATATCTTTGTCGCAGCCTTATTCCTTCCCAGCTTGATTTCGGCCCTTGCGATTCCGATTTTGGCTAGATTATTGAGTGCTAAACTTCCAAATTTTAGCAAAATGCTACTGGCCTTGGTGTAGAGAGTCTTGGCTTCTTTGGCATTTCCTTGATGAAGACGAACATCTCCGAGACCTACCAAACAATTTCCAAAATTGAGGGGAGATTGCTTTACTCCTTTCGAGTTAATTGACGATAGAAACGCATCACCAGCGGCGTCAAAAACTTGAAGAGTTAGCCAAGCATCGCCGAGAAATTGACCGAGCCTCGCGTATTCAAGAGAATTGGGATCGGTCATGGAACGTAATTCAGAAAATATTCGAACGGACTCATCCGCTTCTCCCATGAGTAAGTGGCACTGCCCCACGTTAACTTGAGCATGATTGCTGTATGCAGAAGCGCCGAGTGTCGCCATTTCATCTCTGGCTCGAATCGCAAGCGAAAGCGATTTGCTTGGAAGGTCAATATAGAGAGCAGAGCTTGATGCCCCAAGGAAAGATGATGCGGCTTCGAGCTTGAATTCTGAATCGGCAAGG
>JAYVHY010000310.1:0-3222 GCA_043770615.1 Armatimonadota bacterium
CTTCGTAGCCGAATGCCCGATAGAAGCTGTCTTTGAACGCGTAGAGGCTGGCAAGTTCGTAACCTCGGTCAAAGTACTCTCGGATGCCGAACTTCATCATTTTGCCGCCAACTCCGCCACCTCTAACGTGAGGCATGACGGCAACCGCAAGGACTCCTGCGCATTGATACTCGGCTGCACCTCGCGATGCGGTCATCGGGCTGATACCAAAGCCGCCGACTGCGACTCCGTCTAGCTTCGCAACAAAGTCCTCGGAAAGGCGAGTCTTGTTGGGGTCGCGAGTGAATGGCTCACCATTGCCGTAGGTAATCGACCAGACCTTTCCGAGGGATTCGAGGTCCGCGTCACTACATTTTTCGATTTCCAGAGCCACATCACTATTATTGCAAATTTCAATAGTTTCACAATATTCTGAAAGTTGTGGAATAATAGAAGTATGAAGATCGCGCTCACTGGTGGTACCGGGTTCGTTGGACGACACTTGGCCCGAAAGCTGATTTCGGAGGGTCATGAAGTGGTTCTCATCTCCCGGGGCGTTGACCAGCGCGATGCCACAATTCGCAACGAAAAAGGTGCGACCTTTGCGCCGATAGGAACTGGCGATGTCTCCGCTTTGGTTGAGGCATTTGCAGGATGTCACGTGGTTGCTCACCTCGGCGGAATCAACCGAGAGATTGGAGAGCAAACCTACGCAAAAGTCCATGTGCAGGGAACCGAAAATGTAGTTCAAGCTGCGAAAGAGGCTGGAGTATCCAAGATTCTTTTGCTCAGTTTTCTCCGAGCGCGACCTGATTGTGGATCGCCATACCATGAGTCAAAATATGCCGCTGAAGAACTGGTGCGTGACTCGGACCTGGATTACACCATTTTTAAGGCAGGCGTAATTTACGGTTCGGGCGACCACATGCTTGACCACATTACCCACGCGCTCCACACCTTCCCAGTTTTTCTGCTTGTTGGGTTCAAGAAGCAGCCAGTTCGCCCGCTGGCGGTGGACGATTTGGTGAATGTAATGATGGCTTCGATTGTTTCGGGTGAGCTTTCGCGAAAGACGGTTCCGATCACTGGTCCCGAGGAAATGTTCCTGGGAGAAGCGGTTAGACGAATCGCCCGTGTTGCGGGAAAAAGGCGAATCATGTTTCCGGTTCCGGTTTGGATCCACTACGCCATGGCGTGGTTCTTCGAGCGAGTAATGACGGTTCCTCTAGAGGCAAAAGCTCAGGTTAGGATATTGTCAGAAAGTATAGCGGAACCAACTCTTGCACCGGATGCCATGCCGGAGCATTTGATGCCGAAGACTTCATTCTCAGACGAGCAAATACTCGCGGGTCTCCCCGTTCCCGAACGATTCGGTACTAAGGACTGTATCCATCAGGGCAAGAAGATCTAGCCACCCGCTCGAATCTTGTCTGACATTCCTTGCAATTGATCAATTGACATGATTGGCTTCTTAGCCGCATCTGGCATAGCCGGGCGGTTGTGAGTTGCTCCCGGGACAGCGTAGAAGAACGTCACGGCTGAGTAACCAAGCAAGTTCCACTTTTCGCGCATGTCTGTGCCAAAGCTGGATTCCATGTCGAAGCGAAGTCGCTTATTAAACGGAATGGCATCAAGGCTACGCTCACGAGTGAGAATGTTGTATCCCATCGTATGCCCATCAAGACCACCGACTTTATTGTTCAAAAACGGGTGGTGGAAGTTGTCCTCTTTTGTCGGATAGACGCCACCCGCCCAGCCGTAGTAATCCTCGGTTCCAGTCCCAAAGTGGGTAGGGAAGCCTTTGTCCCAGGCGTCATCGACGTAAGTCTTCTCATCGCCTTCACCCCACCAACTATCCTTGCGGATGTTCAATACCGTGAATGAGTCGCCGACAAAGACGCCTTTGCCTTGGATATCGACGAAGTTCCAGTCTTGGAACGGGGTTCCAGGAACGATGTCATCGGGACGCCAACGAGCGTAAAAGTGCATGGAGTCTTTGGTCCATTTCCAGGCTTTGACCTGGCCGTTAATCCCCAGGTCAACCGATTGATTGCTTAGGTTGAAAACCTTGATAACCGCAGATTTCTTGTACGGCATCGTCCAATGCATATTCAGAATCATGTTCAGATCTAAGTCACGATTGAATGTATACACATCCGATCGAGGTTCAATGTCCTGCTGAGAGAACAGATCACCCACTGGGCACCAGATCGTTTCCTCTCCATCGAAAGTTGCCGAAACCACAATGGATCGGTATAGGTCCGGTCGTTTCTTCATTACCGCCGCCATTTCCAGGCCGCCTACTTGGAAGCGCAACTGAGTCACCGCGTGTGGTCCGCTCGGAAGACGAAAAGTGATGGCCTTCTTCGGGGCTACCGATTGAGATCCAATAAAATCAATAATGCCAGCACCATAAAGTGCCTGCCGAACAAATGGGAGCCCCTCGTAGCTAGATGGTTTCTTAAATGTCTTGACCTTCGTTTCTGCCGGATAAGCGCGGTAGTTGATGATGTTGTAGAACGGTTTGTCCACCATCGTCACCTTCACGCTTTTGGCAAACGGAATTGGCAGATAGGAATCGCCCGCTCGCGCGGTCGGTTGAGCAAACGGAGGCGGAATGCTACCTTCGCCTCGAACCAACTTGATCAGCGATTCATCAAAGGCTGGAGTCGGTGAGCCATCTAGGTAAATGCGGACAATTGGTCCGACTCGATTGTTGAAATCGTAGTAGAAAAATGGCGTCCAGATTTTGGTAATGCACCCCGGTCCGGTGTGCTCCATCATCACGTATTCGCGCTTGCCGTTGACTGTTTCTTCTCGGATATATCCGGTTCCGTCGCTGTCAGCAAACCAACCCGGCTTATCACGGTGAACCGACTCGCGGTTATAGCTCGAGGCTTGAAGAGATTCATACGGGGGATTGGGAAATCGTGCCAGTCGATCCCGATCACACATTTCCGCGAGTAATGAATTGAGCGTAATGGTTGGTGATGCGCCAACAATTACGCTCAACAAACAAAGGTCCGTGATCATGAATGGGCTCTACGGCCAAGCCACCTTTAGCGGCTTATTGTTGTACTTATTGTAATCGACTGTGAACAGGGTTTTCTTGCTTAAGTTAAATGCCTTATTCCATCGACCGGGTTCAGTACTGTGCATTTTCGAATAGCGAAGAGCAAATGGAATCATCAAAGTCTGACCGTTCTTCATTTTTGGAACATTTACATTGGCTTCAAATAATAC
>JAYVHY010000311.1:0-3221 GCA_043770615.1 Armatimonadota bacterium
TCGGGACATAGAAAGAGCATCCTATTCTTTGTATAGGGTTCAAGTGACGTCACAAATGCTGCTTGCGATTGCGCACCATCGAACGAGAAACAGGGTGGAACACCGTCATTGTTATCGCCGGAATAGATCATCGCCCCAGTCGCAATTTGCTTAGATTGACTGAGGCAACTTCGTTTGTGCGAAGGTGGGTTGCCTTGAACAAAGAAGGGAAAAGCTAGTGCGAGAACGAAAAAGCCAAGTGCTAATCCGCCAAGGATCTGCCAGGTCAGCCGAAAGCCGTTAATTCTTGGTTGTTCCTCTTTCATTACTAATACTCCTTGCTCTCCTTCGCCAGATGTTGAGGTACGACGTGACCATCTAAAAACCCAACCATAAATTCAATACCGTGAGGAGAGCGTGGTCCTTCGTCGGATAATTCGTGTGTTGAATCTCTTAGGTAGGGCGTATTCGCTAGGTCGGAAATTTGGTTCAAGTTAAGCAACCGATGGCCATTCTTAAATCCTGGGATAACCTTCTTGAGCGAAAAACAATGAGAATAATCCATTTTGCTAGAAATTAGGTCTTTGCCAGTCGATTCTTGAATGCTAGTTTGGTCAAATTGCTCTTGAGGACATAGAAAAAGATTCGCCCTCGCCACATACGGAGATGTTTCCTTGATAAATGCTGATTGCTCATTCGGCCCATCAAAAGAGAAATGAGGAGGTGCGACATCATCATTGTCGGTAGTATAAATGAGCAATCCAGTCATCAGATGACTTAAGTTCCCTTGGCAATCGACCGCTAAAGTCGGTGGTCGATTTAAGTTAATGTGGTTCAAAAGTACTGCCCCGATGCAACCAATTGACAAGACTCGAAGTAAGAACCTTAAGATCCGTTGCAATGAACCCGAGAAGCGAGAATCTTCATTCACAACTAATACTCCTCCCTAAAGTTGAGGGGAAAGCGTCCACTGACATGACCATCGAGAAAGACAACTGCAAATCCATCGCCATGGGGAGAATGAAAGGGATTGCTCATCTCACCTCGAATCGGGTCCCGAAGATAAGCCGTCCTTGCTTGGTCTTTGATGGCGTCGAGTTTGAGTGTCCGATTTCCGAAGACAAACTTGGGTATGACGCTCTTAAGTGAATTGCTGTGGACATAGTCCATTTCTCCCATGAGTCCTTCCGGACGCTTGACGACCTCACCATTCTTGATGTTAAGTTGTTCCTGCGGACATAAGAAGGCCCCACGATTTTTAAGGTACGGCATGATCGCGTTCACAAATGCGGCATGGTTTTCCGTGCTATCGAACGAGTAATAGGGCGGAACCGTGTCGTCACTGTCCGACGAATAGACAATGATTCCGTTCATGACCTTTTTCAGGTTGTATCGACATTCGGTGCTTAGCGAGGCTATACCTGGAGTTTGGTCGATCGGCCAAAGAACTGCTCCAAGGCCGCAAAAGAGCATGACCGGAATTATGTAAGACAAATATTGATGGAAAAAAGCTGCGAAGCGAGACTCCTGTTTCATGATCAAAGGTCCGAGTTGATATTAAGTCGAATGCCTTTGGCGCTCGTGTCAAAATGTGAAACAAAAAACATTCGACCATGAGGAGAGAGAGGGCCTGTAAACAAATCACCTGGCTTATTGTCTTCACCGTAGCCTCGAATTGGATCACGAAGAAACGATGTTTTAGCCGGGAACTCAATATCAGCCTCTCTTAACGATCGATTCCCCGTCGAATATGATGGAATGAATCCTTTCAGAGATTGCGGATGTACAAAGCTCATTTTTCCGGGCGATCCCTCCATTCCGTTTTTGTACATCAGCACCTCTTTCGGAGTTAAGTCCTGTGGACATGCCAATATCTTGCTGTCTTTAACATAGGGACTCAGGCACTTCACAAAACTATCTCGAGCTTGAATTGATTCAAATGTGAAATAGGGAGGAAACACACCATCGCTGTCAGCACAATAAATGGCACCTGAAGTTCCCAATTGTTTAATACTTGAAATACACGATCCATCTCCGGGGTGTCTCGTCCCTCGCGGTCGAGACAAGACTTGCCAATACATAACCAAACCAATCCCCGCTACCGCCGCAACCACTACTTTGGTAGCCAGATCTCGATTTAGTTTTGCACGCATGATCACATTATACGAATCCCATTCATAATTGAGGGAATGAATGTTTTAGTTCTCGGTGGAACCCAATTTATCGGACGGGCGATTGTACAAGAGCTTTTGAACCGCAATCACGCCGTGACCATTTTCCATCGTGGCAAAACCGGAGCCGACCTTTTCCCTGAATGTGCTCACATTCTCGGCGACCGAAACACTGATCTTGCCCTTTGTGACATCCAAGAGTGGGATGAAGTCATCGACGTCTCGTGCTACACCCCGGATCAAGCCCGTTCCGCAGCAAAGCTTAGGACAAAACACTTCACGTTCATTTCGACGATCTCGGTGTACGATCTCGAAGGCGCGGAAATTCCGCTGACCGAAAACTCCAAAATTTCCGAAGGTCAAGAGGGTACCGAAGTAACCGGCGAAAGCTATGGACCGATGAAGGTTCGTTGCGAAGAAATTCTTCGGGCGGCATTCGAGGATCGATGCGGCATCGTTCGCCCCGGAATCGTCTTCGGTCCTCACGACCACACCGGCCGTTTTCCCTATTGGGTTTCTCGATTAGACCAATTTGACGAAGTTCTCGTCCCGGAAGTGCTGAACCAACCGTTACAATGGGTGAACGTATTTGATCTTGCCGAATTTACGGTAAAGGTGGCAGAAGATCAGTTAGTTGGAACCTGGAACGCCATCCGACCAGGCATCAGCCTCGGCGCGATGTTCGACGAGATTCGTCAACAGGTAGGACGAAAGCACGAATTATTTCTCGCGTCGATGCCAGAACTAATCGAACTCGAAGTCAAACCGTGGGCGGATCTGCCCCTCATTTTTCCCGACAACAAACGCCACTCGATCTTCAAATTTGATCCCAAACATGCCGAACGAGCAGGGCTCCAACACCGCTCCGTATCGAAAACCGTTCAGGCAACCTTGGATTGGTGTAGGACCGAAGAGTTTGCCGCAAACTTCAAGGGCGGAATGCCGAGAGAAAGGGAAGTGGAAGTAATGGCGAAACTAAAGGCAAAAGCTACGTAGTACTTGAAGCTATGAATATCCTCGTTCTCGGTGGAACTCAATTTGTCGGCAGAGCAATTGTTCAAGAATTCTTGA